>JAAYGP010000118.1 GCA_012727625.1 Clostridiaceae bacterium | reverse complement strand
TAATCATTCAATTATTTTTGGAGAAATCTATTTACACACTTTTTCTGAGTCACCCGGTTTTTCGTAGAATTTTTCCTTTCATTGTTGTTTCTCCTCCTATTCTAAATTAATTTATAATATAATGAAAGAAAGACTACTTTAATGTTACTTGAGCTTCCCAATATGATAATAAGGGGATAATTACTATATAATTTCAAGCTCATCCTTCCCTGGAAGTGGGGTAAAAATAGTATGAGGTTCAAGCTGGTACCAGTAAGCGACTGAAGAAATATCTGCTTTGAGCGGTAAATACCTCCAATCAGCGCGCCACCCCAAGGCTTGCATTGTCACAGATAAATCACTTTCAAATCTAATTGGATCCATTATGTGCCACCTATACATACCAAATCGCTGCTGGCTTCTATATAAACCATCCGGCTTAATTAATTGGTGCATGCCAAGAAATGCCGTAGAATACGTACAATACTGACCTTTTGGCTGTTCCCAGTTCCATGCTCCCCCAAAATAATCTTCTGTTCCTGTTCCGCATATAGTTGGAAAATCTTTGTCGCCGTCCATATAGAACTTGATTTCTCCTTCACCCCACCAACCGTTATTATTAGGCTGATAAGCCAGATATGTTCCTACGTAGTGCCCTTTTCCCCGAATATTGTCTATAATTGTATAAACCTCTTTATACTTAAGCGGATTATTTCTTCTAAAGCTTGCATGGAAATATGCTAAATCATCCGAAATGTCTGTAAGCGAATAGTCAATTTGATAATATAGAATTACATCATCCGAAGAAATATTTTCCATCGTAACCTTTGCACACTTCCTGAACGGCATTTCCCAGTAGCTATTCATTCCACCTGCAGGATTAACCGCTATTGGCAATGAATTAACATTGCTTGGCTCGCACCAGCCATTACAGAAAAGATCCCCTACTGGAACTTCAACAGAAGGATTTGGCTCATCATCCCAATACATGCGTAAAATCATATATCTCCAGGAATTAGGATGACAAGTCATCCATATATGCTGAATTATACCTGATGAGTCTATATCAGCCAAAGTAAATGTTTCCCCGCCTTTTATGCAAATGCTGGGCGATACCTTCCAGCCACGGCCGAGATCCCGTGCAGCGTTTGCACCGGTTCCCTCAAGGGCCATCCCTCCGCATCCCTTTTCTCCTTTAAAGTTTTCAGCACTGATTGATCGGGTAACTGCATTTGACAATTTCGAAATATTACCTAATCCCATTCCTACACCACTAAATGAAAACACCTTAAACACCTCTTTTTGATAAGTTAATTTCGTCTTTTTAGCATCACTGATACTATACAAGCCAGGAGGAATTCATCGCCCGGGCTTGCACTGGAATAATTACTTAATACTTTCGGAATTATATAATCTGTATAACAATACCGCTACTTCAGCTCTTGTGGCATCTTTCATCGGGTATATACTGGTACCTGAGCCAACAATTAATCCCTTTTTAACAAAATCGGCTATACTCTGTATAGCAGCATATTGAGCTATCTGTGAATAATCATTGATTTTGCTTAAATCCGCTACTGTTCCTCTTTCAGTATACCCTTTAGCTAATTTAAGCATCGGCTTTATCCGGGCCATTAGTTGCCGGATAGCTCGAATAGCTTGCAGTCGCAGGTTTACCCTGACTGATGAGTTAAAAGTGAATATTAAGACCCATGAAATAAATTTATAAGTTCTATTAATTTTATACATGTCCTACACTCCTTTTTTATATGATTATATTTCCCTTACTGCATAGAACACGCAAGTTGTTCGGTAAAAACAGGCTCAAACATCTTTCTTATTGGTGTACGACTTAATTTGCTGAACATACTCATTAAAATTAATTACTGTACCTTCTATTCGTGACTTCTCTGAGGCAAACGCCATTAAATGGCTTTGAACTGAATTCTTGGCCGATGTCAGAGCGTTAGTTTGTTCCTCTCTAACTGATTTGATAAAATCTCTAAAAAGTATTTCATCGCCGCCGCCATGCCCGTGAATATCAACACCGATATTCAGGTCAATTGTTGTCTTCTTAGATGTGCCAAATTCGATTAATTCGATTTGATTCTTTTCCATATGGCCTCTTATCTCACCTTTAGTGCCCATGAGCTTTATAGTTCTTCCCATTTCATTTGTAAATGCACACATGGTGAATACAGCGGTAATTTCATTCTCAAATTCCATATTGACAACCTGGTGATCTACAACATCATTGTCACAATGGTATACACATCTTCCATAAGGCCCTTCACGCAATGCCTTCAGCCTTCCCTCAGTACTTAAGTCACTGGTAATAGCAGAGACAGGCCAACCTGTGTTCTTTGTCATATATATTTTGGGGGCGTAATATGGACATTCATTTTCTGCTGGACACCCCTGAAGGCATATTTTGGGCGCTCCTTCAGGAGCATTTTCAGCCTTGAAATGGGTAAGGGCTCCAAAGGAAGAGAGCCGTTTACAATCAGAACCGGCGAGCCATAAAATAATATCCAAATCATGGCATGATTTTGCAAGAATCATTGGACTACTCTCTTCGGATTTTCGCCAGTTCCCTCTGACATAGCTATGGGCCTGATGCCAATATCCCACATTTTCGTTATGCTGAATTGAAATCAGCCTGCCAATATTTCCTTTATCCAATAGCTCTTTAATTGTTGAAAAGAACGGTGTGTATCTTAATACATGGCAAATCATTAATATTCTGCCATATCTTTCGGCACATTCACCCAACTGAAAACACTCAACAGGATTAATAGACATAGGTTTCTCAAGCATTACATGATATCCTTTTTCTAATGCTCTCGTAGTCGGCTCGAAATGCATTCTGTCCTGGGTACAAATCAAAACTGCATCGGCCAATTTAGGTTTATTAAACAAGTCCTTATAGTCTGAAAAGCAATCCTCTTCCTTTATACCATGCTGCTGTCTGAAGCTTTCACGTTTTTGCCTGTCCGGCTCAGCAACCGCAACAAATCCTGCTTCATGGGGTTTGCTTAGCGCATAAGGCGCGTAGGCGGTCATTCCTCTGTCACCTGCGCCTATTAGTGCTAAAGAAATCTTTTTCATATAAATTGTCCTCCCATTGCAAAATCATAAATACGTATTTTCCCACATTGAGCTGCCACATCTTTTAGATCATCTACTGATAATGGCATTAACAAAGAATACTTGCGTTTGATATCCTGCTGAATATTCCTTTTCACTATATCCTGTGCTATTTGCTCAACAGGAGCATCCATACCATCTGCGGGATCCCAGATTTCGTTCTCTGTATAATTATTTTCAATAATCCGGGACTGTAATATTCCATTTTGAAGCAAAGCGTTTTTTACCTCCAGAGCCTGAACGCCACTTACCTCACAGCCGATTTCATTTTTCATAGAACATACAATCATGTCGACTTGGGATTGAATCATTCCACTTTCCCAATCACTAAAATCGCGGAAATCTTTTTCCAGGTTCAGTTCTTTATAGTCCCGTATACAAGAAGCAAGTTCATCCTCGTCAATCTCCAAACCTGCAGTAGAATAACCATTTGGATGCATAATGAATATATCTCCGGCATTTGTTTGATGGATATTAGTTCCCTGTTCAATTACCTTTTTTGCTCTGGATTCTCCACCGCTATTGTTCTCCGTTGCCACAATGAGGATGTTCTTGTCTTAAATCACATATCTGTTAAAGACTTTTCACCTAATTATTTATATATTGTTATATTGAATAGTCTTAATTCATATAGCTACTGCTTGTATAATCAAAAAGTTCCTATTACTTTACGCTTCCAACAACAATTCCTTTTATGAAAAAGCGCTGCAATAAAGGATAAACAATAAGAATAGGAACTATAGAAATGAACAGCTGCGCAGATCGTACCGTAGTTTCAGACAATGCATTTAACGCCTTGAGCATCTCAGGTGTCATGTTTTGAAATTGCTTGTTATTACTTATGATTTGAGTAGCTAAATAGGTTGCCATAGGGTATTTTTCAGGAGTATTCATGTAAAACATACCGTCAAACCATGTATTCCAATGCCCAATCATTGTAAACAAAAGTAAGGAAGCTAACGCCGGCAATGACATTGGTAATATGATAAAAAATAAAGTTTGCCAATGGTTTGCTCCATCAATAAATGCGGCTTCTCCAACCGATTTAGGCAATCCACGAATAAAGTTCATCATAATGATGACATTCCAGATGTTTACTGCACCAGGAAGAATCAATACCCAAAAATTATTAATCAATCCGTAATTTTTTATTATTATATATGTAGGTATTAATCCCCCGCTGAGGAACATTGTGATCGCAAAAAATATCATATATCGGTTACGTGACGGGAATTCTGCCGTGGTTTTCGATAAAGGATAAGCTGTCAAAACGATTATAATCATGTTGATGACCGAACCTGCAACAACGCGGGTAAGGGTTATCGAAACAGAGTTGATGAAATCCTTCTTTACTAAAAGGTACTGATAGGCTTCAAGCGAAAAGTCTACCGGTAAAAACGATACATAGCAAGCCGCGGCACTGGTACTGTCACTTAAGGATATTGCAAGAATATGTAATATCGGAAATACGCAGGAGAGTGTAACTGTACCAAGAATCAACCAATTAAATACAGAAAATATGCGATATGGGATAGATTTCTTAACTTTCATACACTCACCTCCTAAAATACACGCGTAGTGTCAAAAATTCTAGCTCAATTTTGAGCTAAAACATCTATTTTACTGGCTTTCGCCAGTTATTATTGTATCCCCCCTGAAAATTGGAAATTTGTCAGGGT
>JAAYGP010000117.1 GCA_012727625.1 Clostridiaceae bacterium | reverse complement strand
TCTCTAAGCTTCATACAGCTAAAGTTTCCTCCTGTTGCACAATTTCCTTTAACAGAACCTGTAAACAGTAACCATGTACGGAACCTGTGAACAGAAAAGAGAATCAGGAAACAGAGCATACGCGAAATGGCAGAAAGTAATAAAATTCTGCTGAATATTGATCATACGTGTATACCGCATAAAAATTTCTTTCGTATATCTTTATTTAACTTGCATTGTGTTTAATTTTGAGATATTCTTTAAAGCAGGGCATAAAATAGATGTTAAAGATGCAATGGAATATTTGTGACGAAACATTGACCGATTCCGTAATAACGGAAAATGCAGCAAAATGATGGCTTTTCTGTTCAGGGGAAATGGAATTGCCTGAAATACTCTGTTTTTATTGCCGGCGTTGTCACTTTTGTTGTTACTTATAAGGCAATCATAAATATTGCGAAAAGAATGTGTGCTGTGGCTGAAAAAAGCTTCATTTGGACATTAACCCGCAAAATTATAGAATTATAAAATATTTATTTATATATATTAACAGAGCGTGAAGTTTGGTATAATACTCTATAGGATTTGGCAGAAATACACCAAAACCTTTAAATAACCGGTAAATTTGTTTTTAATACGGAAGCAATTGCGTGAGCGATTGAAGTTGACCGTTTTAACCATATTTAATAATCCTGCCTGCTTATGCAGGAAACGATAAGGGGGAATTGATATGAAAGACTATAGCGTTGATAAAATACGCAATGTATGTCTGCTTGGACACGGAGGGGTGGGCAAGACAACTCTTGCGGAAGCGATGCTTTATGGTGCAAAGGCTACGGATCGCTTTGGCAGTGTTGTCGCAGGAAACACCGTTATGGACTATGATCCCGAGGAAATAAAAAGAAAAATCAGTACAGGTACATCGCTTGCACCAATTGAATGGAATGGATGTAAAATAAATATTATAGACACACCAGGATATTATGATTTTGTCGGAGAAATGTGTGAAGGATTGCGTGTTGCTGATGGCGCAATTATTCTGGCCAGTGCAAAGGACGGTGTGCAGGTAGGTACGGAAAAGGCCTGGGAAGAAGTTAAAAATCAGAAAATTCCAAGGATGATATTCATCAGCAAAATTGATGAGGAAAATTCAGACTTTTTTAAAGTCTTTGATCAGTTAAAGGATATATTCGGAAACAGCATTATAGCCTTTGAAATACCGATCATGGAAAACGGGGTTCTCGCGGGAATCGTTAACGTAGCCACGATGAAAGCGAAGCGTTTTAAGGGCAAGGATGTTGTTGACGCGGAAATTCCCGATAACATGCAGTCTTTGGTTGAAAAGTACCGTGAAAGCTTAATAGAAGCAGCTGCTGAGACGGACGAAGACCTTATGGAAAAGTATTTTTCGGGTGAAGCTTTCACTGACGATGAATTATTAAAAGCTCTTCAAACCGGTATTAAATCCTGTGACATTGTCCCTGTTTTCTGCGGCTCCGCGGTAAACCAAACCGGCGTCAGGTCTCTTATGGATGCTGTTGTTAATTATGTTCCCGCATTCAATGAAAGAGGAAATGTTAAAGCCGTAAAACCCAGCAGTGAGGACAAGGTTGAGCTTAAGCCGGAAAACGGCGAAGCATTGTCAGCTCTTGTATTCAGGACGATTGTTGACCCGTTTGTCGGAAAAATCTCTTATATAAAGGTAATGTCCGGGGTTCTGAAATCAGACACCAGCGTATATAACGTTAAAAAGGACAAGATGGAGAAAGTCGCTCAGCTGTTTTTAATAAAGGGCAAGCAACAGATTAACACCGACCAGCTGGTAACAGGTGATATCGGTGCTGTTGCCAAATTGGCTGTTACAGAAACCAATGATACCCTTTGCACAAAGGAAAACCCGGTCATTTTGAAAGGAATAAACTTCCCACAACCAATGCTGTGTATGGCGGTTCTTCCAAAAACAAAGGGCGACGAGGAAAAAATCAATATGGGCCTTACAAAGCTCATGGAAGAGGATCCTACCTTTAAGGTTGAACAAAACCTTGAGACAAAGCAAATTCTTATATACGGAATCGGCGATCAGCATCTGGATTTAATACTCAGCAAACTTCGTGCAAAATTCAAGGTTGACGTGGATTTGATCAAACCTAAGATCGCATACCGTGAAACCATCACCAAAAAAGTCAAGGTTGAAGGAAAGCATAAAAAGCAATCCGGTGGCCATGGGCAGTTCGGTGACGTTTGGATTGAGTTTGAGCCAGGTCCGACAGAGGATTTGGTTTTCGAAGAAAAGATCTTTGGCGGCGCTGTTCCAAAGCAATACTTCCCCGCGGTGGAAAAGGGTCTCAGAGAGAGCTGTCAAAAAGGAGTTCTTGCAGGTTATCCCGTTGTAAACCTTAAGGCGACTCTTGTGGATGGTAAATATCATCCTGTTGATTCTTCTGAAATGTCCTTTAAAATTGCTGCCAGCCTTGCCTACAAAGAAGGTGTTGCACAGGCAGGCCCGGTTTTGCTTGAGCCTATTTCGCGTGTTGAGGTACTGGTTCCGGACAACTATATGGGAGATGTAATTGGTGATTTGAATAAGCGAAGAGGACGCATTCTTGGCATGAATCCTGTTCAGGGCGGTATGCAACAGGTGATTGCAGAGGTTCCCGAAGCCGAAATGTTTAAGTATGCTACAGATCTCCGTTCATTAACCCAGGCAAGAGGTTCCTTTACCATTCGCTTTGAAAGGTATGAGGAGGCTCCGCAGCATATAGCTGAAAAGGTAATTGAAGAAGCCAGAAGGGAAAAGGAAGAATAATATAAAACGAAAAAAAGCAGTAGCAAAAAGTGCTACTGCTTTTTTAAATCCCAGAGCGGAACTTTCTTCATATTACTGCGTCTAATTTATTAAACGAAAACATCAGGATAATAAATTTCAGGATATCCCTCATTATAAAAAGTGCTGTTCTGCCTGTTTGGCTGAAAATATGATATGGCTTGTTTTGTCTTTCACAGGGGAATGTTTTTGGATCATTGAGTTAAAAAATACAATGTTGGCAAATCAAAAATATAAGAAGTGCATTTTTAACTTGCCGGGCAGAAAAATGAGGGCTTATGCAAAGAATTGGGAGGTAATGGCATGAAAAATTTTAAGAAAGCGCTGGTTATTGCTCTCGCCATGTTAATTGCGCTAACAGCATTAACAGGATGTGGTTCAAAAAAGGCGAAGGATCAGGTGTACGAAACAACAATAGCAACAACAGCCTATGCTCCAAAGGAACCGGCTGCGTATAAAGCCAGCTATGGCGGAACTGGCAGTGTGGACTTAACATTCTCTGAAAACCTTTCAGATGATGTTGGGCATGAGGTTTCCCAGGAAGCAATGACCGGGGAATACAGATCAGGAATAGCGGGAACTGGCTACACGGGATCAAGTGTTAATACGAGCACAAGTTTCGACATCCTTGCTCAGCGAAAGATAATCAGGAATGCAAATATTTCCCTTGAGGTTGACGACTTTTACAAGCAATATGGAAATATACAATCAATGATAGCTGGTATAGGTTATGTACAGGAGATTAACACCAGCAGGCAGTATTACGATTATAAAGGAGAGAGAAAGTCAAGGATAACGGGAAATATAACAATTCGTGTTGACGCAAAGCAGTTTGACAATATTCTTAACGGTATTAAAGGTCTTGGTGATATTACCGATGACAGGGTTTACGCAAATGACATTACAGATCAGTTTTTTGATACCGAGGGACGCCTTAAGATATTGAAAATAGAATATGAATTCCTCGAGGAATACATGATGTCCCTGAAAGATCCGGATTCCATCTTTAAAACCCGAATGCGCATGACAGACCTTCAGACGGAAATTGAACGGCTCACAGGTACGCTTAACAAGTGGAAGGACCTTGTGGAGTTATCAACCATATACATACAAATGACTGAAAAATACCCTGAAGATATGGGGAAAAACAAAAACACCTACTGGGATCGACTGAAAAACGCGATTGAGAACAGCATCACAGGAATTGTGGAGGCTCTTGGAAATCTTTTGATATTCATTATTGAAGCTATCCCAACACTGGTGGTACTGGCTGTAATCGGGTTTACAGGATGGGGCATAGTAAAAAGATACTTGCGTAAAAAACAGCAGGTGCCTGTGAATAAAGAATAATTCTTGTTACTGTTCACAGGTTCTGTTAAAGATATTGTGCAATAGAAGGAAACTTTAGCGGAATGAAGCTTTTCCATAACGCGCAACAGTACTTCCGGGCGGCGGCGAAAACTATTGTTAAGAATAATTATTATCTGCTTAAATGTATGTTTTGTGATAAAATGGTACCGGATGGTGATTGAAATGATAAAGTATCAATCATACAAAAGATTTAAAACAGTAACAGGCATATTATTAATAATTTTGTTTATCCTGAACAGTTTTCTTATTTCCGGCGCAAATTCTCCGCCGCTGATTATGGAGGGCAGCACGGCGTTTCCCATAAACAGCGACCATATTGTACTGGAAAAAGAAGCTATTAACATAAAATATGGCAAAGATAAACACAATGTTGAGGTTGTTTTTTACTTTTACAATACCGGACCTGAAACGGATTTGCAGATTGGGTTTCCGAATGTGGCCAATTACGGCGAAACTTTGTACGACTTTAAAGCTTATCAGTATCCGGACGAAATTGAATACGAGGTTGAAAAAAAACAAAGCGGAATACTGCCAGGGCTTGATCAGTACATGTATGAGAGTATGTATGCGTGGACCATGCATTTTGAAGAGGGAGAACGGAAAGCTCTTTTAGTCACATATAAATTTCATAATACAACTTTGAGCGAAAATGACTATGGCAGTGCAGGCTATATTCTTAAGACTGGCGCTCTGTGGAAAGATAAAATAGGAAGCATAGATGTTTATGTGGAGTTTCCGGAAAAAGCCGCATACCATGAGATTACGGCGTCACCGTCCGGCTATTTCTACAACGGGAGCGGAATTGAGTGGCATTTTGAAGATATCGAACCTGATTTTGATCTGGATATTGCATATCATAAGCTGCCGGATAATCTGAAATTTGACTGGATGTATGAACCAAAGACCAACATGCCGGTTTCTGATTACATATGGAAAGACAAAATCTTTGTTGTTGATCTGTTCGAAAGATGGAATCTGGAGGAAGAACCCTGCTTCTCCTATTTCAAGACTGAAGATGAAATAAGAAAAGAAACAAGGAATCTGCTTGAAAACTGTCTGCTTGCAAAAAATGAAATCCTCGCAAGGCATGGTGTTAAATTATCCGATGAATGGTATGATTTTTTCATGCAATTTCCCTGGTATGCAGCTCAGGAAGGCTTTCTGGAGAACACAATAAAGGACACATTAAATGAAACTGAAAAACTAAACCTTGAGCTAATCCAGGTTTACCAGGAATATATTTTCCCCGATGCTGATTTTAAAACCATGTGCGACGGATTGCAGGATTTATATGAAAGGTTCGGTGATGCTTTCTTCAGGTATTATCCCGTTTCTGACCGTCAGGAAAACAGGGAAACCATTCAATCTTTCATAGACAAAAGAATCGAATGTTTCAGTGAATATAAACCACTAAATTCAGGTCAGGCAAACCCCGGATATGTTAAATCTCCCGTAATATTAAATACAGTGGATGATATAAAATCAGAGAATGCGCGTAATTACGGACAGACTGAAAACGGCTTTCCAATATTGGAAACAACCGATGGCAGATTGCTGATTGAAATTGATAATACTTATTATGAAATATATAAAAAAATGGTACCGGAATCAATGTATGAACGCCTGCGTGAAATTCCTTCGCGGAGTGCGTTGATAATGTGCCTTGAATTTCATGATTTTGAAATGAGGCGTATCATAAGGAAGTGGTGCAGGGAAGTTAAAAATCCGGAAACAGGAGAAATTATGAACCTTGTCGACGATCTTCTGATCCTGCCGGAAGACGGGGAAAAATATGTTTTAACAGGTTTCAGCAGTACCTATGGCAGAAAAAATTATGCATGGTCTGAAAACTATGGCCATCTCGCATATTTGTATGATATGGACGGCTCACCTTTCCTTCAGGTTTTTGACATTGAAAACAGGCATTTAATGAGATATCGTCTCCCTGAATGGGGCGATTTTCAGGAACTGATAGTATTAAATGACGGGAGAGGTTTCTTTCGTTTAAAAGATAAAATATTTGGTTTTTTACCCGATGATAATATGCTTTATCAATATGACTTTAAGGGACAGATCATTGGCTTTGATTCAGTAAAGAATAGTTTATTTTATACAGATCAAAAAAAGATACAGCAATATTCTTTGGTATCGGGCCATTCTATTGTATCAACTCTTCCCGAAAAGATTTGGAAAGTGGAAAAGCTGGATCTGAACAATTACATGTTATATTGCCATCCCGAATACTATTACATATTTAATATGCCAAATCAAAAGGTATACAGGTATCCACAGGTTACGGGATATCCCAATTTACTAAAGTTCTCCCCGTCAGGGTGCTATCGCCTGGAGCAGTTCTTCGACCGCCCGCCGGTATTGACAAAAGGAAATACCAGTAAACCGGAAGATAGTACATATGAACAAAAAGAATTGAACATGCCGGCAACCCATCGTTATGAATGGCTTACCGACAGGGAAGTAGTTGTTACGGAATATCTGAATATTCCCGAAAGCTATGAAGGGCTGATTCTTGAACACATATATGATGTGGAAAAGGAAGAGAAGCTTTTGACCCGCAGTGTAAAAAAGAATTATAGTGAAAGGATAAAGGACAACATTAAGGACGGTTGTTATTTCCATAAAGGCAAGCCGGTACTTGCCAACGCATTGGTGACAAATCCAGGGGCCTATCCGTCTTCGTTTTATGTTGAAAAGCCGGAGTTTAAATCGGGCTTTCCTGTCGGAATACTTGAGGTGGGCAGCGATTCCAGCAATGTTGTATATTTTAACCCCTGGAATCTGAACTACACCGCATATAACGTGGACAATAAATACCTTGAATTGGTAAGGGTGCCGGAAGATCTGCCTGTCGGGTTTATCGCCGACACGGTAGTATATATTGATGAAGCAAAACAGGAGATTTTGCTGGAAAAATGCTCTGCGTTTGTTTTGGTTACTGAAAAAAATGAAGACAGCGCAAAGGTAAAAATATCCAATGCCCTTGAAGGATGGGTTAATATAAGGGATCTTGTTTTTGGTTTTGTTTCTGCAGACAATGCCCGGAATATAAGCCTGCCTGAAGATTTACCGGATGGTCCGGACACGGAGCCGACGCCTGAATTACGGGCGGAGCCAACTGAAACCCTGGAAGCCGAATACGATGAACAGGATGAGGCAATGGAGACCATGAAAATAAATTCAGGGGATAAGAAACTGGCAGGCAAGAGGGTTATATATATTATTATAATGGCTTTACTCTTTGTTCCCGTGGGATTTGGCGTGTATTTTAAAATCAGGGAAAATCGTAAACACAGGAAAAAGTAAAATTGTTTATGTTAACGGTTAATGTTCGTACCCCAACCCAAGGATAATACTTGACTGCTGCTTATCCCGATGTTAATATTAAATTACTTGGCAATATCACTGATAATATCAGTACTATTATCAACAGTAATTAATATTATGTACATAGGGAGACGAACATTATGGATAATTCAGTGTGCAATGAAGAATTATACGTAAATTCCCTGAGGCAGGAGCTGATCCCTGCAATGGGATGCACCGAGCCTATCGCTATCGCATATGCAAGCGCGTATGTAAGGGGTGTTTTAGGTGTAATCCCTGAAAGAATTGAGGCACATGTCAGCGGTAACATTCTGAAAAACGTAAAAGGGGTTATTGTACCAAAAACCAACGGGCTGAAAGGTGTAAAAGCCGCAGCCGTTATTGGAATGCTTGGCGGGAATTCCGAAAAGGGTATGGAGGTTCTTGCCGACGTCAAACCGGAACACATATCAAAATGCGCGAAATTGTTGAAAAACAAAGATATATGCTCTGTTCATCTTTTGTCATCCAGGGCGAAACTTCATATAATCCTTAAAGCATATCAAAAAGACATGTCAGCACTTGTGGAAATAATTCATAAGCATACAAACATTGTGCGTGTGGAAAAGAATGGTAACGTTATTTTTAAAAAGGCATATGAAGAAGAAGATAATGATCACCGGAACCAGGAATGCAAAATGACTTTACAGGGCATATATGATTTTGCGACAAATGTGTCCATTGAAAAAGTTGAGCCAATAATTAAACGTCAGATAGAATATAACCTTTCAATTGCCAGGGAAGGCCTTAATAACAGTTATGGGCTTTCTGTGGGCAAAACCATGCTGGAGGCATTGGGCGATTCGCCTGAGGTTGAAGCCTGTGCCTATGCGGCGGCTGCTTCCGATGCGCGCATGGGCGGATGTACAATGCCTGTTGTTTTAAATTCAGGGAGCGGCAATCAGGGAGCCACAGTTTCCCTTCCCGTTATTGTTTACGCAAAGCGCTTAAACTGCCCGGAGGAAAAACTTATACGGGCCCTTGCTCTCAGCAATCTGGTTGCTCTTTATCAGAAAGCTAAAATCGGGAGATTGTCTGCATATTGCGGGGCGGTATCCGCGGCTTGCGGAAGCGGAGCGGGCATTGCGTACTTGCAGGGCGCTTCCCTGGAATGTATTGGATGGACAATTAAAAACACACTGGCAAATGTCGCGGGAATTGTTTGCGACGGGGCAAAAGCTTCATGCGCGGCAAAAATTTTCAGTTCAGTCCAGGCTGCATTGCTTGGCTATAAATTGGCATCCAGGGGCAAGGTCGTACAGGGCGGTGACGGTATAGTCCATGATGATATTGACAGCACTGTGGAAAACTACGGAAAACTTGCCCATGATGGCATGTATGAAACGGATCAGACAATCCTTGAGCTTATGATTTCTTGATCATACCCAGCCGGATGTGGCTCCTTAATTCTGAATATTTGCAGTTTTACCTGTAAAAAAATATAAAGAGGTTACATCTTTACAGCAGATGTAACCTTTTATGCATATAACCTTAACCTTTAAACAGCCTGCTGTTTCAAATCGCCTGGTGTCTGGCCCCGGCCGAACAGGTTTACTTATATTCTTCCCCGCTGGTGTAAAGAAGAGTTTTCTCCATCAGGTGTATATCACGCTCAAGGTGTTCCCGGGTATCGTCCAGGGAACGTCTTTCGAGATCATCCACTATTAAGTCGTGAAAATTTCCGGTATCCGGGTAAACAAGAGAGCTCTGAACGGTATAAAGCTGGGCGAAAGCACGAGTGCAGGTGGAAAGGGCACGTTCCACAGCCTTTGTAACCTGGTCATTTCCGGCGCAATCAACTAAACTGATGTGAAAATTGACATTGTTGCGCCACATAGCCCATATATTTTCGTTTGTTTTGGCCAGTTCTATGCGCTGCTTGTTTTGAAGTTTCAAAAACTCAATTTTTTCATCGGTTATATTCTCAATAACCTTTGGAAGGCTTGAAAGCTCAAGATAAAGGCGTAATACGGTCAAATCGCGAATGCTTTTAATGCTTACAGACACCACCTGGTAACCGCACCGGGGTATGCTTTTTAAAACCTCTTCATGGCATAGCTGAATAAGAGCTTCACGCACCGGTGACTTGCTAACTTTAAACAATTCGATCATCTGGCTTTCTGTAAAGATTGTATCGGGTGGCAGCTGGCCGTTGCAAATCATTTCAATGATTTTCTGGTATACCTGATCTTTTAATGAAATTCCGTTTTTTAAATTAGGCTTGATAATAAACACTCCCAATATCGCTTTTTGCTCACACTCAATGGACTAATAAAAGCTTTTAACAGCCATTATATCAATAATACAATTTGTATGATCCCAAGTCAATATAAGTTACTGTTCACACCCTGATTCAGTTACTAATCAGGTCAGATATTGTATAATAGCGGAAACAAGAGCTTCATTCCGATAAAGTTTCCGCTATTGCACAATATATTTATACAGAACCTGTAAACAGTAACCGTCATTGCTCAATATCCGGGACAACTTTGGCAGAACATGAATCGGGTCAGGGTGTGAACAGTAACAATACAACGCGAGCGTTGGCGAACCATAATACCAGGTACTTGAAATAAGAAAAAAATTAAAGTATAATAATAGTCAGAGATAGACAAAGACAGAAAAGGGTGATATTATGTCTAGATTAAGTGATCTCATTGAATCATTAATCAAGGAAATGATGAATGACACAGACGGAGCCATAGAGATTCAAAGAAATGAACTGGCTAGCCGTTTTAACTGTGTACCATCCCAGATAAACTACGTAATATCCACCCGATTTTCCACAGATAAGGGATATTATGTAGAAAGCAGAAGGGGCGGTGGCGGGTATATCAGCATAAGACGTTTAAACACCGATTCTGTTGGGGAATATTTAATGCATATAATTACTTCTATAGGAGATAGATTGTCACAGCACACCTGCGAGATTTTTATACAAAACTTCCTGGACTACGAAATAATTGACGAGCAGGGGGCCGGGCTTATGAAAGCAGCCACATCCGATAAAGCTCTTTCGGGAGTTTCTCCTGAGATCAGAGATGAAGTAAGAATGATGATATTGAAGAATATGCTGTTGAGCCTGACAGTATAGAAAGGTGGCAAGTTTTATGTTATGTCAACTATGCAAACAAAGGGAAGCCACGGTACATTTTACACAGATAGTAAACCAACAGAAAACGGAGATGTTTGTATGTGAGCAATGTGCCGGGGAGAGCAGTAAACTAAAGATTGACTTAAACAAGCTGCTTTCCGGGTTTATGGGCCCTGGCAATTTGAGCAGCATTGCCAACACTCCGGTTCATGCTGTAAAATGCAAAGGCTGCGGCATGTCAATCGGGGAGTTTAACAAGACGGGAAAACTGGGTTGCTCAAAATGCTATGAGGTTTTTGGAGATAGCATACAAGCCATGCTGAAGCAGATTCATGGAAATGTAAAACACCATGGAAAAATCCCTGCCAGAGTCCCCGACAGAATCAGACAAGCGAGGGAACTTGAAGGATTAAAGGCTCAGCTTAAGCGATGCATTCAGACGGAAGACTATGAGCAGGCGGCTGTTATACGCGATAAAATAAAAGCGATTGAGAAAGCCAGTGTTAGAAATTAGGGGGTGAGGTGAATGAATAAATGGTATATAGAAAAAGGGCCTGAGTCTGATGTTGTAATAAGCAGCAGAGTCAGACTGGCCAGAAATTTCAAGGAATATCCCTTTCCTCACAAACCCACCCCTCAGATGCAAAAGGAGATAGTTGACAAAACAAGGGATGCTCTTTTTTCAGGCAATCAGAACATGTCCAGGGTTTTCAGATTTATTGATTTTTCAGACCTTGACATGCTTGACAAAGCTGAATTTATGGAGAAGCATGTGGTAAGCAAGGAGCTTCTGGAAAGCGATCGATACAGTGGAATTCTCTTAAGTGAGGATGAACAGATTTCCATTATGATCAATGAGGAAGATCATTTGAGAATCCAGTGCCTTGCTCCGGGGATGCAGCTTACGAATGCCTGGAACATATGTAACAGTATTGACGATCTTTTATCGGAAAAAATTGATTTTGCATGGGATGAAAACATCGGATACCTGACAAGCTGCCCAACCAATATAGGAACTGCCATAAGGGCGTCAGTAATGATGCATCTGCCTGCCCTGTCCATGACCGGCTATATAAAACCAGTCCTGGAGGCCCTCGGAAAGCTTGGCCTGGCTGTTCGCGGCTTGTATGGCGAAAATACGGAAGCTTCGGGAAATATGTTTCAGTTTTCAAACCAGATAACTCTTGGAAAAAGCGAAGAGGATATATTGCTTAGTATTAATAATATTGCTCGGCAGATTATTGAGCAGGAGCGGACATTAAGACAGGAAATTTATAAGCAGAAAAAATACCGCCTGGAGGATATGGTATTCAGATCCTACGGCATATTGAAAAACGCAAGGATAATAGACACCGTTGAGACCCTGAAGCGTCTTTCGGATTTGAGATTAGGTGTTGATTTGGACATAATAAAGGATATAGACATTACTGATATTAATGAAATGATGCTTTTGGTTCAGCCTGCAGGATTGCAAAAGAAAACAAGCAGGATGTTAAAGCCCGGGGAAAGGGATATCTACCGGGCGGAACTTGTAAGGAATATAATGAATAAAAATAAAAACCCATAACAGCAGGATAAAATACCAATTTAAATGAAGAAAGGGATAAATAGAGGTGAAATTTTATGATATACGGAAGATTTACGCAAAAAGCTGCCAAAGCGCTGAACCTGGCAAAAGAATGCTCATCTGCCCTCAGCCATAACTATATCGGAACGGAGCATATTCTCTGGGGGCTTGTAAAAGAGGGTACCGGAATTGCCGCAAGCGTGCTTATGCAAAATGGTATTACAGATCAAAAAGTAATGGAAAGCATCCTCAGTATTATAGGAAAGGGAGAGCCCGGACAGCTCATTACCGGATACACTCCCAGAACAAAAAGGGTATTGGAGCTCTCCTATGCAGAAACAAGGCGCATGGGGCATAATTTTATAGGAACGGAACATATTCTCCTGGGTATTCTTCGCGAGGGAGAAAGTATTGCGGTTCGCATAATGATGAACCTTGGTGTTGATGTGCATAAGTTATATGACAACATCATCACCATGCTTCAGGAGGACACGCCCGCGTCTGTCGCTGCGGGGAAACCGAAAATGGAAGATTTGGAAACACCCACTCTTGATCAGTTTGGCCGTGACTTAACCGTTATGGCCAGGGACGGGAAGATAGATCCGGTTATTGGCCGGGACAAGGAGATTGAGAGGATAATCCAGATTTTAAGCCGCAGAACCAAAAACAACCCGTGCCTTATAGGTGAGCCGGGAGTGGGAAAGACCGCAATATGCGAAGGACTTGCTCAGAAAATTATCGAGGGAAATATTCCTGAAACTTTAAAAGATAAACGTGTGGTTACGCTGGATTTGTCTTCAATGGTGGCCGGTGCCAAATACCGCGGTGAATTTGAAGACAGGCTTAAAAAATCCATCGAGGAAATCCGCAACTCAGGAAATGTTATTTTGTTTATTGATGAACTGCACACCATAATCGGTGCCGGAGCCGCTGAGGGGGCCATTGACGCATCTAATATCCTTAAACCGTTGCTTGCAAGGGGAGAAATACAGGTTATTGGTGCCACAACACTTGATGAATACCGTAAACATATCGAAAAGGACGCAGCGCTGGAAAGACGTTTCCAGCCCATACTGATAGGCGAGCCCAGTGAAGAGGAAGCAATAGAGATATTAAAAGGAATCCGGGATAAATACGAAGCTCATCACAATGTCAAAATAACCGACAAAGCATTGGAAGCAGCGGTTAAGCTGTCGGTCCGGTATATTAACGACAGGTATCTTCCCGACAAGGCAATTGATTTAATAGATGAAGCGTCGTCAAGAGTGAGGCTTAAGAGTTTCATAGCACCACCGGACCTTAAGGAGATGGAGCAAAAAATTGAAGAACTTCACAAGCTCAAGGAAGACGCTATAATAAGTCAGGAGTTTGAAAAGGCCGCAGCTTTAAGGGACCAGGAGAATCAATTAAAGGATGAAATAAATATCCGCAAGGAAGAATGGAGAATGCATAATCAGAAAAACACCGGCGAAGTTACGGAAAATGAAATAGCCGATGTGGTGGCGACATGGACCGGAATCCCGGTAAGCCGCCTTGCCCAGGAAGAGATGGAAAGGCTTAAATTCCTGGAAGTTAATCTGCATCAGCGTGTTATCGGCCAGGATGAAGCAGTAACAGCGGTATCGAAAGCTATACGCCGTGGACGGGTAGGACTTAAAGATCCCAAACGCCCCATAGGATCCTTTATATTCTTAGGTCCGACGGGTGTCGGGAAGACAGAGCTGTCCAAAGCTCTTGCGGAAGCTCTGTTCGGTGACGAAAGCCATATGATTCGCATTGATATGTCCGAGTATATGGAAAAACACAGTGTTTCCCGGCTTGTTGGCTCACCTCCGGGCTATGTGGGTTATGACGAAGGAGGCCAATTAACTGAAAAAGTCCGAAGAAAGCCTTATTCGGTTGTGTTGTTTGATGAAATAGAAAAAGCCCACCCGGATGTTTTCAATATTCTTCTTCAAATACTTGAAGACGGCAGGTTAACTGATTCCACAGGGAGAGTAGTGGATTTCAGAAACACAGTTATTATAATGACATCAAATGTCGGTGCCCGCGATATTGTTGAGCCGAGGCACCTGGGCTTCACAACGGCTATTGTTAACGAAGCCAGGGACTATGAGGATATGAAGAAGAATGTCATGAATGAGCTGAAGAGAACATTTCGTCCTGAGTTTTTGAACAGGGTTGACGAAATTATTGTTTTCCATCCGCTGACTCAGGATAATATCAATGAAATTGCGGCATTAATGCTCAATGAAGTTTCAAAAAGGCTTAAAGCAGTGGGAATTTCTTTAAGTGCCGAAGAAGGCGTGAAAGAGTTCCTTGCCCAAAAGGGCTATGACAAGGTTTATGGTGCAAGACCCTTAAGACGGACAATTCAAAGCATGGTTGAAGATAAGCTGGCAGAGTATATGCTTGATGGAAAAATCCGTGAGGGAGACTCTGTGAAAATTTCAGTAAAGGAAGACTCCCTGGATTTTGTTAAGTTATAACAACCACTGTAACTTCCAGCATAATGACAGCGCCTGGGATTAGTTAAAAAATAACTTGTGTCACTTTTATAGTTATCAAAAAGTGAAATGAAACATGAAAAAATGAGAGATAATAAGAAAAATAGCGAAATAAAGAGAGAATAAGAGAGGTATTTTAATTTTACCGCAATTTTATCTTGACATTATACTTTCCCTGTATTAAAATATAAACCGCCGCTTTACAAGGGCGGTTTTTTGCCGGGTGTAAAACCTTGGGCAAGTCGAGGTTTGAAACAAAATTGACTGATTATGCTTCGGATAATTCCGGATAAGTTTATATAAGGAGGATACACATGAAAACATTCATGGCAAACGCAGCGAACGTTGAGAAGATGTGGTTTGTTGTTGACGTTGAAGGAAAAGTGTTGGGCCGGGCTGCCAGTGAAGTTGCCAAAATCCTGCGCGGGAAGCATAAACCTGAATACACACCGCACGTCGATACCGGCGATTATGTTATAGTTATTAATGCCGATAAGGTAGTATTAACAGGTCACAAGATGGACAACAAGATTTACAGACGACACTCAGGTTATGTAGGCGGCTTAAAGGAGATTAAATATCGTCACTTGTTTGAAAAGAATCCTGAAAGAGTATTTGAACTCGCAGTTAAAAGAATGCTTCCAAAAAACAGTCTTGGAAGAAAAATGTTTAAGAAGCTGAAGGTTTATGCAGGTTCTGAACATCAGCACAATGCACAAAAGCCGGAAGTTCTTGAACTGAATATTTAGGGGAGGAGGCAGATTTCAGATGGCAAAAGTACAATACTATGGAACCGGCAGAAGAAAGAGCTCTGTTGCACGAGTAAGGTTAATTCCCGGTGAGGGGAACTTTACTGTTAATAATCGCACTCTGGATGACTATTTTGGTTTGGAAACATTGAAAGTTATATCAAAGCAGCCATTGGTTGCTACCGATACAGAAAATAAATTTGATGTAATTGTAAAGGTTGTAGGCGGAGGATTTACAGGCCAGGCCGGTGCTATTCGTCATGGAATTGCCCGTGCTCTTGTACAGGCAGATGAAGAATTCCGTCCGATACTGAAAAAAGCCGGATACTTAACCCGTGACCCAAGAATGAAGGAAAGTAAGAAGTACGGCTTGAAAAAAGCCCGCCGTGCTCTTGGCACTGAGCGCCATCGGCGCCGGCAAAGAGGCGGTGATCTCACGCGGTGAGCT
>JAAYGP010000013.1 GCA_012727625.1 Clostridiaceae bacterium | reverse complement strand
TAAAGGATTATGCTTCTAAACTCTATGATTATGAACCTGATGAAAGGTTATTTACTATAACAAAACACTATCTTCATCATGAAATGGATAGGGGATGTAAGAAGTCTAAAGTGAAAAGAATAAGAATACATGATTTACGACATTCCCACGCATCACTTTTAATTGAAATGGGTTTTTCACCTTTACTTATAGCTGAAAGGTTAGGACATGAAAAAGTAGAAACTACCCTTGAAACATATTCCCATCTATATCCAAATAAGCATGGTGAAGTAGCAACCAAATTACAACAACTAAATGGTAAAAAACGCTAATAAAATACATCAAAATAAAAAATTAGTACGATTTTAGTACGATTGAAAAGCAATAAACGTTGAATCACTTGTTATATCAAGTATTTCAAGGCTTTTGTTTACTACTCCCACTCGATTGTTGCAGGAGGCTTTGAAGTGATATCATAAACAATTCTGTTAACATTTTTCACTTCATTTACAATTCGGTTTGACGCTTTCTTCAACACTTCATATGGTATCTTTGCCCAATCTGCCGTCATAAAATCGGTTGTGGTTACTGCTCTGAGGGCCACAGTATAGTCGTAAGTCCTTTCATCTCCCATAACACCAACACTGCGCATGTTCGTCAGAACTGCAAAGTATTGGTTGATGGACTTATTAAGACCTGCCTTTGTTATTTCCTCCCTGAAAATATGATCAGCACCCCGAAGAATTTCAAGCTTTTCAAGTGTAATATCTCCTATAATGCGAATTGCAAGGCCAGGTCCCGGAAATGGCTGTCGCCAAACCATATGCTCGGGAAGACCAAGTTCCAGTCCGGCTTTTCTTACCTCATCCTTGAAGAGTTCACGCAAGGGCTCGATGATTTCTTTAAAGCCAATGTTTTCAGGCAACCCACCTACGTTATGGTGGCTTTTAATTACAGCAGAGCCTCCCGTACCGCTTTCTACAACGTCAGGATAAATTGTTCCCTGGACAAGGAAATCAACTTTTCCGATTTTTTTCGCCTCTTCTTCAAATACTCTTATAAACTCCTCACCTATAATTTTTCTCTTTGTTTCCGGATCTGTAACTCCTGAAAGACGCTTTAAAAAACGCTCCCTGGCATTTACCCGAATGATGTTGATATCAAACTGGCGTTTGAACACATCTTCAACCTGGTCAGCTTCATTTTTCCGAAGCAGCCCATGATCAACAAAAATGCAGGTAAGCTGTTTTCCAACCGCCCGGTGAACCATTGCGGCAGCAACAGAGGAATCCACTCCACCGGATAGAGCACACAATACTTTTTTGTCTCCAACCTTTTCCCTTATAGCTTCAATTGCGTACCTGACAAATGATGACATTTTCCAGTCGCCCTTACATCCGCATATATGATACAGGAAATTTTTCAACATATCCTGACCTCTGGGTGTATGTGCAACCTCAGGGTGAAACTGAACTCCGTACAGCTTTTTCTGCTTATTGCTTATTGCCGCAACAGGGCAATTTTTAGTCCTGGCAATTACCTCAAAACCTTGTGGCAAATTCTCCACAATAAATGTATGGCTCATCCAGCAGTTTGTCTCTGCCAGAATATTATAGAATAAATCATTTTCCGAATCCAACGCGATTTCAGCCTTACCATATTCCCTTTGGGATGTTTGACCCACCGAGCCTCCCATTTCCACGGTCATTAACTGCATACCATAGCATATTCCAAGGATCGGAATCCCGGAATTAAAGATTTCCGGATCGCATTTTGGGGCATTTTCATCCAGAACCGAGGCAGGTCCGCCGGTAAAAATAATTCCCTTTGGTTTTTTGTCCAATATTGTTTTTATGGGCGTGTTGAAGGGCAAAATCTCGCAATATACATTCGCCTCTCTCACTCTTCTGGCTGTTAATTGGTTAAATTGCCCGCCAAAATCTAATATTATTATAGTGTCATGTTTCAAAAAGATGCCTCCTTTCAAATATAAAAAGCCACTTAGTGACTTTCCGGGAGATAATCATATTATAGAGGAATAGCCGTTTTCACGCAATAAAAAATAACCGCGCGAACATTTTAAATCCTGTCTGAGTCATAGGTAGAGTACCGAAAAACCTGCCAAACAGATAATCAGATAATTTAATTCACCGCTGATATAAGCCCTGATTTAAGGCATGCAGTTAACGATAGCTTGCGTCTTCCTGATTTCTTGAAGACAACAACCGCCACATCATCCTTACGGCTTATAATAACTCCCTCACCGAATTTTTTATGTACAATTGTATTACCCTCTTCAAATCCAACCCTGTTACCGGTTGCAATAAACTGACTAATAAACCGTGACGGTGAAACATCCCGGTTCCCGGACTTTTCCGGTGCCAATAAATATAATACCTTTTTTGCTCTTGTAACCCCAACATAGAATAACCGCACTTCCTCCTCAAATGCTTTCCTGTTTCCAATTATCAAATCTTCAAGGCTGCTTTCACAGGGAAATTCACCTTCTATTAAATCAATGATTATAACTTTATCAAACTCAAGGCCTTTGCTTCCATGTAATGTAAGAAGAAAAACCGAATCATTGCCGGAATTATTAAGACTATTATCTATGCCGTTTTTCAATACCCTGAGTTTTGCTTTAAAATCATTCAGTGTTTTCGTGCCTGTGGCCAGGTATTTCAATGCAGAATAGACATTTAATGCTCCCATGCTTTTTTTCAGGTAGGAATTATAATATAAATCATTTTCTATTATATTAAAAGCATTGTAAGGATTGGTACGTGATATTTTTTTTAATGCTCCTCTAATCCTTCCTATGTGACCGAGCATGTGTTTTTTATGGCGGAAATGCTTGAAAAGCTCACTAAAAATATCCTTTTTCCTGTCCATAAGACTTTTTAGATTTTCCACGTCTGCTTTTGATATAGGAGCTCCTAATTTATAATAGATCCTTTCAAAGCTTTCTATATCAGAAGAGTCTGTTGCAAGTTTAAATATAGTAAAAATATCTGCAATAACAAAATGTTTAAAAAAACTCATATAGTTTTCGCGTATATAAAAAGGAATGTCATTTTCAATACATTTATATGCAACCGGCAGCCCGGAAAGATTATTCCGGAACAATACTGCTGTTTTCAGGCTATCCTTTTTATCCCTGATAAGCTGTATAATCTTTTGCAACTGTTCATCAGGATTTTTTACTATGAATACTTCAGGTTCCTTTCCGTCATCATTCTCCGTACGCATATCCTTATCATGTCTGCCTGTATTTTGTTTTATAAACTTGTTGGATAAGTTTACGAGGTTTTTTGTTGAGCGGTAATTATTCTCCAGTTTCAATATTTTTATATCACTGTAATGCTCTTTAATGTTGACGATAAAATCGGGCTCCGCGCCTCTGAACCCGTATATGGATTGATCCGTATCACCTACCATAAACAGATTTCCCTTACGGGATAACTCCTCGATTATTTTATGCTGTACAAGAGATGTATCCTGTACTTCATCGACATGAACATATTTAAACTGTCCATAGTCTTCATAAAGGTGTCTTTTACCGCACAGTATTTCATAAACCATAAGCAGCATGTCATCAAAGTCTATAAAACTATTTTCTTTTTTAAAATTTTCATATTCACTATAAATCCCGGGGAAACTATCAAAGGCAGACTTCAGGTTAGTCGGGGAAATCAGCTTGTTTTTTACAAAGCTGATTTCATTTGACAACTCCGCCAATTCATCCTCACCTAAATATTCGTTATGTAATCTATAGTATATATTCCTAAGCACTTTATTCTTTCTTCCGTCTATTTGTTCAAGCAGATCAGGAACAACCAAATGGCCCTTTCTTTGGCAGTGGAAAAGGAATTTATAACAAAAGCTGTGTATGGTTGAAAAATGGACAGGTCTGTCCAATAAACAGCCAAACAGTCTTTTGAAACGTTCTTCCATGTCCCTTGCAGAAGCTCTGCTGAACGTAAGAGTTAAGATATGGGATGGTGCAACCTTTTTGCATATAATCAGATACGCTATTCTGACAACCATGGTGGTTGTTTTGCCGCTCCCCGGGCAAGCCTCAAGCAAAATTCCTCTGTCACCGGCCTGAACCGCCTCTTTTTGCTGCTGGTTCAATATAATATTCAGTTCGTCTTTTATATAACTGAAAAAATCCACTTATATGCCTATACCCCTTATTACTTCCCAAATTTCCCCTCATTCCGGCTTTTGTTATTTAATGCTAAAAATCCAACTACAACAGCTCTTCATTTGGACAGAAATTTGGTTTTCTTTCTGAAAGCCGTTACAAAATATGTTTCTCAAGGCTTACATGCCGGTTGTTACATTAAGTTGCAAACTAATGGAATCAAAAATCAATTATTCAGCTTTCTTTCGAACGTTGAATAATTTTAAATGCGCTTGATTTCATCAGAATCCAACTGCAATATATGGGATATAATATTAATATTATCACTATCTGGATAGTGTGTCAATAAATTTACCTGAAAAAGCAATTTGCGTTGCACCCCTAAAATTACTCAAAATCTGCCCGAACGAAATCCTTCTATCGCTTAAAAACAGTGCCTTTTTATGTTTTAAGCTGTCCAAAGGCGCGGTTTTCAACCTTATCCACATAAAAGGGCACACTTCACCAATTTTTTGTGGATAACTTTATTTTTTCTCATTTTTATACAGCC
>JAAYGP010000116.1 GCA_012727625.1 Clostridiaceae bacterium | reverse complement strand
TGTCGGCACAGCGAAGCCATAGATTAGCTCTGCAAATATCAGATACGGAAGCCCTGAATGTCACTTTTCCGTCTTCGGTTTTTATTTCGTCATATCCTAAATGCCTGAACTCCCTGGCAACAACGGACTCAACTCCAAATAATGCAGTGGCTATCAAGTCAACTCTCATCAATAAATCAACCTTTCCTTTAAAGCAACAAATGCCCGCCACCACATGTTACTTTAACCAATAAACTGGATATACATATCTGTTGTTACTGTTCACAGGTTCTGTTAAAAAATATTGTGCAATAGAAAGAAACTTTGGCGGAATGAAGCATAGAGATACTGTTCCCTGTGGCTTTTATACATCCCAGTCCTTGCAGCAGGAATCGTTACCCGCTGAAGATAACTGATTCTTAAAGAAACATGATCCGCCAATAAATTCGCGTAGTATTGAATTAAACGGTATTTCGTCACTTTCAAATTCCAGAAAATAGCCTAAAAACTCAATTAGTCGTCTGCTCTCCGAGTATTCGGGCCGGGATTTATCAATATCATTTAAAAGCGGCATAATTAATTTTTTTAATAATCCAAGTTCATATAAAAGCGAGGAATTGAACATCACATCTGCTTCCTCCTGAAACGGGAATATATTCTTCTCCTCACCGCGTCTTACCGACGGCCACATTTCTATCGTTCTTACAGCCGGACATCCTCTGAAACTGAAATCTCTTACAATTCTGCGTATAAACCTCAGATCAGTTGTGGGAATTCTGTTGTGTTTGTCAATTCTCATGGAAGTAATCGCACTTATATAAATATTGAACTTGCTTTCGTTGTCCACTTCTGAAGTAAGCCTTGGATTCAGGGCATGTATCCCCTCTATTACAAGAACCTGCCCCTCTTTTAACCTGAGGTTTCTGCCGTTGTATTCGCGTTTTCCCGTAAGAAAATTATAAGTTGGAAGCTCAACCGCCCTACCCTTAATCAAATCATTCAGCTGCTCATTGAAAAGCTTCAAATCAATTGCCTCCAAAGCTTCATAATCAGGCTTTCCGAATTCGTCAAGGGGTGTATCAACCTTATTCACAAAATAATCGTCCAATGAAATATTTTCCGGGACAAACCCATTTACCCTAAGCTGAATTGACAACCTCTGGGCAAAGGTTGTTTTACCTGATGAAGACGGGCCCGCAATCATTATTATTTTTATCCTGTCCTTTTCCTGTTTTATCATATCAGCAATCTGCGCAATTTTTTTCTCATGCAGCGCTTCTGAAATTCTTATAAACTCATCGGCTTTTCCTCTCTCAATTATGTCATTCAGCTTCCCAACATTATCAACACCAAGAATATTAATCCACTGCCTGTATTCACTGAATATCTGAAACAGTTTTTTAGGAATATCATGACTTTCAAGACTGGATGGGTTGGATACGTTTGGTGAAATCAACACAATACCTTCATTGTCATATTCCAGCGCGAAAAGAGTCAGATAACCCGTGGACGGTACCATGTAACCGTAAAAATAGTCTTCCATATCATCAAGTTTGTAAAAAGTGACATATGGTTTTGTGCGATACTTTATGGCGCCGTATTTGTCAAGCCTGTTTTCGTTTAATAGACGCTGTTTGGCTTTTTCCAGCGATATTGTTTCTTTTTTGAACGGAATATTTTGCTCCACAAGTTTTTTCATTTGATTTTCAACCATTTGAACTTCCTCCGCATTATGCTGCTTGCGGGAGGATTCAAAAAACAACCCCTTACTGACCGAATGGCAAATCTCTATTTCATCTTCGGGAAAAAGATCATGGAATGCCTTGACAAGCAGGAAAATCAGGCTTCGCCTGTAAATCCTGACACCATCCGATGAAGATAAATCAACAAATGAAATATCGCAGTTTTCCGTTATCGGGTATGTCAGCTCCCTGATCTGGTTGTTAACAACGCCTGCCACAATAATACCCTTTTCCTTGTTTTTAAATTCATTTTTAATTTTTTCTATTGTTGTTCCTTTTTTAATCTCTTTCTTTTGTCCGTTTATATTAACGGTAACAAACTCATTTCCCATAACCATAACCTCCAATTGTATGTATTATATGCACGATTCCATGAAAAATAAGAAGAATTAATCGTAATGAAATTACAAAAAGCATAAATTGCTTATCGTATCCATATACAACCGGACATCAGCGCTGAAAGCGCCACATGTTAACCTTTGCTGCCTTTCTCATTAAACAGCAGCAAAACCAGGAAGCATATCCGCTACCGCTCAGACTGTCATAGGTATTGTGCAATAACATAAACAAAAGCTTAATTTATAAGTGTTGTAAGTATCTTTTATCGCACAATACCGCAAACTGGCTTTCTTCTTTGACACCCTGCATAAAGTGTAATATAATTTTTATAATTGTAACAAATAGTTCTATGCAAAGTCAAGAAATTGCAATATTAAGCCAATTGAGCAAAATATATCAAGTTATCGTTCAATATCCCGGGCAGCTTTGGCAGAACCTGAATAAGATTTGGGTGTGAACAGTAACTTGAATAAGTTGCTGTTGGTCTTATCTGAAAGAGGGGAGTTTTTATGAAACGCGTTAAACCTCATTTTATTATTGAAACCGTTATCGATGGAAATGAAATTTTAAGGCAAATCGAGAGGATAGGCCGTACCTGCTATAAAAGTGAGGACAAAATTACCGAAGACTCAGCAGACAGATTTGTTTCCAAACTAATCAAAAACGGTCATGAGGCAATGATTGAACATAACGCCATTACTGTCAGGTTTATATGCGACAGAGGCGTATCCCATGAAATTGTGCGCCACAGGCTGGCCTCATATGCACAGGAAAGCACGCGATACTGCAATTACAGTAACGATAAATTTGGTAATGAGATAAATGTTATAGACATTTCCGGCGGTATCTCCCTGGATACAAAAATGAATAATTATTCGCCGGAAACCATCAGATTAATTCTGGATGAGTGGATTCTTGCCATGGAGGACGCGGAAAAACACTATTTAAAAATGATAGAATTGGGGGCTACTCCTCAGATAGCCAGGGGTGTTCTTCCAACCTCATTAAAGACTGAAATAGTAGTAACTATGAACTTAAGAGAGTGGCGGCATTTCTTTAAGCTGAGGACGGCAGTTTCATCCCACCCGCAAATGAGAGAGCTCGCAATTCCTCTTCTTGAAGAATTTAAAAAGCTTATTCCCTGTGTTTTCGAAGATATTTAGTATTAATAAAAAAAGTGGCAAAGCCACTTTTTATCCGGGGAACCTTATGGTTCCCTTTTCTATATCTCATACCCTGCTCAAAACTATGAGGATTACATAACAGTTATTCTGATAAACCTTAGTAATATTGTTGCTAACCGGAAACCCAATCATTTATTCAGCTTTCCTGACTCTTAAAACACAACATCTGAAAGAATCTGGATTTCTTTTAACCTGAACAGTGAGAAGAACAAGGCGGAAGATTCAGTCTGCATATCCTGAATTGGCAGGCTGTGATTAATATTGTATATTACAAGCCAAAATAATTTTTCGCGTTATAATATGAAATCTCCTGTACCATCCTCCCTAACAAATCCATGTCTTTTGGAACTTCCCCGTTTTCCGCCCAGCGTCCGACCAGGTTACACAGAATTCTTCTGAAATATTCATGTCTTGTATATGATAAAAAGCTTCTTGAATCGGTAAGCATTCCGACGAATCTTCTGAAAAGACCCAGATTTGCCAGAGCAATCATTTGTTTTTCCATTCCTGCCTTATGATCGTTAAACCACCATGCCGACCCAAGCTGAATTTTCCCCGGAACTTCATCTCCCTGGAAGCATCCCATAATTGTCGCCAAAATATCATCATCGGCGGGATTTAAGCTGTAAAGTATAACTTTCGGAAGCTCGCCGGTACTGTCCAGGGCATCCAGAAACTGTGCCAGAGCTTTTGCCTGCGGAGCATCGCCCATGGCATCATAACCGGTATCCGGGCCAAGTATTTTAAACATTCTTGTATTGTTGTTCCGAATTGTCTTCATATGAAGCTGCATTGCCCATCCTCTTTTCGCATACTCCCGACCGAGGAAAGCAAGCATATGTGTCTTATACTTGTCAGCTTCCGTTTGGCTTACAGCCTCACCATTTTGCGCATTTTTAAAAATCCTTTCCAGTTCCTTTTCATCATCTTCCTGATATATTGCATATTCCAATGCGTGATCCGATATTCTGCAGCCATTCTCATGGAAATATTCAACTCTGTCTGTTAATGCTTTTTTCAGGTCAGCCATGGAAGAAATACTGATATTGGCTGCTTTGCCCAGCAATTGAATATACTCTGCAAAGCCCTCAGAATTAATGTTCAGAGCTTTATCAGGTCTTAATGTGGGCAGCACCTTTACCGGAAAGCTCCGGTCATTTTTTATTGACTTGTGATATTCAAGAGTGTAGGCAGGATCATCAGTAGTGCATAATGCTTCCACGTTGGATCGCAAAATAAATCCCCTCGCGGAAAAATCCTCTGTTTTAAGCAAACTGTTGCATTTCTCCCATATTTCTTCCGCGGTTTCAGGTGACAGTACCTCGTCTATTCCAAAATAACGTTTCAGCTCAAGATGTGTCCAGTGATAAAGAGGATTTCCCAAGAGATAGGGCATGGTTTCAGCCCACTTCATAAATTTCTCCTTGTCAGTGGAAGACCCTGTGATGTATTTTTCATTAATTCCGTTGCTTCGAATCGCGCGCCATTTATAATGATCCCCACCAAGCCATACCTCGGTTATGTTTTTAAATTTCTTGTTTTCCGCAATATCCTTTGGGCTAAGGTGGCAATGATAATCAATAATCGGCATGTTTTTGGCATAATCATGGTACAGAATCCTTGCGGTTTCATTTTGAAGCATAAAGTTTTCATCAATAAAAAATCTGCTCATAATATTTCCTCCTCCGTAGGTGTTGAAAGCGCTTACAATATCCTATATACTTAAATATAACACATAATCAGGCTGTGTTAAAGTACAGATTTATCCTAATATTATTATGAGCAGAAATCGTTACTGTTAACAGGTTCTGTTAAGAGATATTATGCAATAGAAGGAAACTTTAACGGAATGAGGCTTAGAGATGTATTATGAACATTTATGATATCGCAAAACAAGCTAATGTATCCATTGCCACTGTCTCCAGGGTCCTGAACGGGGGATACCGGGTTAAGGATTCAACCCGCAGGAGGGTTGAGGAAGTATTGAAAAAAAATAATTATGTGCCAAGCGCAATTGCCCGCGGTATGATGACCAAATCCATGAAAACCATCGGGATTGTGACAATTGACATCCGAAACCTTTACTATGCCAATGTGTCCCATAGCATTGAACAATCCCTGAGTATCCTGGGCTTTAATACCATCCTTTGCAATACCGGTTATGACACTACGCAAAAAGTCAATTATTTAAAAATGCTGAGCGAGAAGAAAGTTGATTCTATTATTCTTGTGGGCTCCATTTTTAAGGATCCTGAGCTGGATAAACCCATCGGTCATATTGCAAAATCCATACCGGTTATTTTTGTCAACGGGCATTATGATCTTCCAAATACTTACTCCGTTCAGTGCAATGATAAAAAAGCGCTCCATGAATGTGTTGAGTATCTTTATCATAAAGGAAGAAAGAACTTTTTATACATGTATGATGCAGATACTTTCAGCGGAAACAGAAAACTCGCGGGGTTTCGTGAGGCTGTTTCGGAATATGGTCTTCGCTCGGAAATATGTTATGTAAAAACCGATTTGCAGAATTCCTTCGATAAAATTCAGAAACTTCTGGATTCTGAATTTTATTTCGATGCCATTTTAACAAGTGAAGATCTTATCGCAGTCAGCGCGCTTCAATGCCTGATAAAAAACGGCATTTCGGTACCCGGACAAGTGAGTATTATGGGATTTAACAATTCAATCCTGTCTATGTGCTGTACTCCTCATTTATCCACCGTTGACAGCCGAATGGAGGATATGGGCAATATCGCGGTTAAAATTTTACACCGGGTATTGTCCGGTGAGCCGGCAGAACCATCAACCATGATAGACGCGCGTCTGGTTTTCAGGGAAACCACATGATTTATATTTAATATGAGTTGAATAATGTATAATAATGGTGGTGACAATTACCAAATAATCTGCTCTGCACGATGCTCAATGAAATAATGTTTAACTCATTTAACCGTTGGTTATATTATACTAAACGGAAAAAAGTCGGTTTCACCGATACCATGACATATTGTGAATTCGGAAGAAAAC
>JAAYGP010000115.1 GCA_012727625.1 Clostridiaceae bacterium | reverse complement strand
TTGTTAGTATTTACCGGGTAGTCATAATATAGTGTCATACTACATAAATTATATCAGAACTAACTTTGGAGGTTTATAATGCAGATCTCCGGAATAACTTATGTTAAACGGAAAAGAAAATGGTTTTCCGGGTTCCTGTTAATTGTTCTTATCCTATTGGTTTTAGCTGCCATTGTATTAATGGGTTTATTAATGTTTACTGACATTCATATCCCATACATCAGTGAGTGGTTGGATATATAAAGCCACAGATTTACCGTGGCTTTTTTTATGCTGATTTTTAAGGCGGCATAATTTCTTATAATTGATGTCGTTATAACATCTGCCTTTTGTTTAATATAAAAACCACTGCCAGTGATATAAGCGTTGAACCAATAAGTATAAAAAACCAGCTTAAGGGATGGTTCTCCAATGGCAGGGATACGTTCATGCCGTAATAGCTGTATATAATCGTTGGTATTGAAAGTACTATTGTTACCGATGTAAGGAATTTCATTGCAATATTAAGATTATTTGAAATAACGGATGAAAACGCGTCCATCATACCGTTCATAATTGAGCTGTAAATACAGGCCATTTCAATAGCCTGTTTATTCTCAGTAATTACGTCTTCCAGAAGGTCCTGATCTTCTTCATACATCTTAATATACTTACCTCTGAGGAGCCGTTCCAGTACAACCTCATTTGATCTTAAGGACGTAGTGAAGAAAACCAGGCTCTTTTCCAGTTCAAGAAGCTTGAAAAGCTCCCTGTTTCTCATGGATTTATGAAGACTTCCCTCCAGGTATTCAGTTTTCTTGTCTATATGCCTCAGGTATTTCAGATAATCTTTTGCGTTGTTAAACAGTACTTGAAGGATGAATCTGGTTTTTTTATATGTGTACAGGCTTCTTACCTGGTTTTTTCTGAAAGGTTTTAACACATTGGCTTCCCTGTTGCATATTGTAATGAAATAATCATCCCTGACTACAATAAAGCCTAAGGGCATTGTTTCAAATTTAATGTTCTGCTCATCCTCATACACGTATGGAATATCAATAATGATAAGTGTTTGATCTTCATCAACGTCGATTCTTGGTTTTTCTTCATCATCGAGAGGATCCCGGAGCAATTTATGATCCACGCCAAGTTCCCGTTCAATCATATCGAGTTCTTCTGCGGTCGGCGCAGTAACATTAATCCAGCAGCCCTTTTCAAAATGATCAAGTTCAATAAGCTCATTTTTCGGATCAATGGTTTTGTAAATTTCAACCATTTAATCACCTTCTTTCTATACTATAATAATCACCTCGCAAAAAAATTGTTTCCCCCATGCCACCAAACAATCATGAGGGAAAATAATATAAAAAACCCGCTTAAGCGGACCATCATCACTTTCCATATGATCACACTCCCCTCATTGAGCTTTGGCACTATACGGCATAGGTTAACAAATAATCTTATTTGATAAAGTTATTTAAAACCCTGCTGAGTTAAACAAAACCTTAATGCGGTAATGTCTGTTGACCCAGTTGGCGTCTCTCGACGTTTCCGGGCATCAGCTTATCTCCGTATAGGAGCCTCACCTAATAGAGTTTTGATGCGCCTTAACCCGCCATTTTTGGTTTTACTTAGGGAAAGGCAGATTTCGACTTCATTTTAATTATACACTCAGGCTTGTTTAAACGCAATAAATATATAATGCGCCAAAACATCTGTATCCGTCATTGGATACTGTTCACGCCCTGATTCAGTAACTTGTCAGGACAGATACTGTGCAATAGTGGAAACAAGAGCTTCATTCCGCTAACGTTTCCTCCTATTGCACAATATTTTTATACAGAACCCGTAAACAGTAATTGTCACTGCTCATTATCCGGGGCGGCTTTGGCAGAACCTGAATCAGGTCAGGGTATGAACAGCAACGTTTATGTTCAGAGGTATAATTGCCTTCACAGGCATAAAAAACGGTGTGCTTTGTATGCGGCACACCGTTTTTTAATTTGCCTTTGGTTAATTTATGTGTAATAAACGCCAAATGCATATTTATCCTGCATATTTTAATTAACAGCAAACTTTGATATCTGCGGTAATTGCAAATGCAATGCTTAACCTATGGCCTTTCGAATTGTTTGCCAATTCAGCATTTTCATAAAAACATTACAGATATTTTTTAAGCGTTGCCCTTACCGCGCCTTTACCTTTGACAAGCTCGGTAAAGTAACCTGAAACTTTATCAGCAAGGCCCACTTCATACAGGTTTACCCCGAAGATTGACTCATCCTTAAGAAGTGGCTCCAGCTTCTTGTCAAAAGGTCCGCTGTCACCAAGTTTTATTCCTTCAACTATTTGCCTTAAATGATCAGTAAGAGGATCCGGGCTGAGTGTAAAAGGATTCTCCTCATCGTCAACCGCCAGTAAATACCTTATCCATCCTGCAAATACAAGAGGAATGTATTTTAAGTCAGCGGCATTAAGCTCATTGCTTCTTTCATATGCTTTAATAGTTTCCCCGAAACGTATGGCAAGTTTTTGTGAAGTATCCGTCGCAATCCTTTGTGGTGTGTCAGGAACAAAGGGATTTGGCAGTCTTACCTCAACCACTTCTTTAATAAAAGCTTCCGGATCGACAATGCCTGGATTAATAACCACGGGCAGACCCTCAACATATCCAATCTTTTCCACAAGGCTTTTAAGCTGTTCGTCCTTCATTTCCTCATATATTGCCTTATATCCCAGCAGACACCCGTAAACAGCAAGCGCGGTGTGAAGTGGATTAAGACATGTGCAGACTTTCATTTTTTCAACCTTGTCAACGGTTTCACGATCCGTAAATATCACTCCTGTGTCTTCCAGAGGAGGCCTGCCATTGGGAAACAGATTTTCAATTACCAGATACTGAGGCTCTTCAGCATTAACAAAAGGCGCAATGTAAGTATTCTTCGATGTTGTGACAATTTCAATATCTTCAACCCCGTCTTTGTCAAGCATCTCTTTAACTCCGAGAGCGGGCCGCGGAGTAATTTTATCAATCATGCTCCATGGGAAAGAGACCTTTTCAGGATTTTCAATGTACTCAACAAAGCCATTTTCAACATGACCACGTTTGGCCCATTCCCTGGCAAAGGTGACCACAGCCTCATACAGCTTTGTGCCATTATGTGAGCAATTGTCCATGCTTACCAGTGAAACAGGATGCTTGCCGTTTTTATATCTTTCATAGCAAAGGGATGCCAGTTTACCCATAAAACTTTTCGGTAAATTTGTTCCGTTATTGAAATCGTCTGAAACATCACCGTAAAAGTCTCCCTTTGCGTTTGTTAATGAATAGCCTTTTTCTGTGATCGTAAAGCTGACCATCTGTAATGACGGATTTTTAAAGAAGCTGACCAGCGCTTCCCAGTTTTCCTTTTGGGAAGTATCCGCTGTAAGCGCTTCCACAACACTGGCAACAACTTTTTTCTCCATCTTCCCGTCGGGCTTTAAAACCACCAGAATGCTCAGATTATCATGAGGCTTATAGATCCGTTCTATAATTTCATAATCGTATCCTTCGCAAACAATAATTCCCTTATCGCTCTTCCCTTCATTCAATAACTTCTGCTGCAGAACGGCCGGGAAACCTCTGAAAATATTGCCCGCGCCAAAATGAATCCAAACGGGATTTTTAAGAGTATTCTCCCTTACTTCATTGCGGTTAAACTGCGGAAGCTCATATCCTGACTTTTCCCATACTGTTCTGTCTTTAAGGTCTGCATCATTAAGTTTCATTTTTCCAACTCCTTTTTTCGTATTTTTACCCTGATGAAAAAAATAAATTATATAATTATTAAAATGGGATTACGTAAAAATATATTTGTATTATATCATAATGCGTTAAAGCTTCAAGGAGGCAGGAAACACCACAAGTTTCCCCCTGTTAAATCCTGCGGGTTAAAAAAATGCCGGAATACAGCAGTGTTTTTCATATTTAAAAAATATTACAGAACAATAAAAGCGTCAAACCCTTCATTTTTGGCCCTGACTAATTCTGTAATATGCTTTACACCACGTTCTGTTGGCGCATCAGGAAATTTGGCAACACCATCCTCTTCAAGAGTTTGCCCTTTTCTGCTCCAATTATTGAATAAGCAGTTTTTCTGTTCGGATTAAGACCTTTCTTCAAAAACACCGTTGTGTTTTCCTTCAGAAGCTCCCTCAGTCTTCCAGTGTTTTTGACATGACATGTCTCAACCCTGTTGCCTGTCATTACCTTGGCAATAAACCTGTTTGAGCGCGATATAAATTTGCCCTCAACAACATTTGAATAGTTCAAAATAACCTATTTCTATCCCGGCAAAACCTTTACAATAAAACTTCTGTTTCTTGGTCCGTCAAACTCGCAGAAATATATACCCTGCCACGTTCCAAGAACAAGATTTCCATTCTCAACAACTACCATGACACTGCTTCCTATGCAACTTGCCTTCAGGTGTGCTGTAGTGTTTCCCTCGGCATGACGAAATTCCGGCATTTTGGGAAAGGTCTTGTTCAGTGCAAACAGAAGATCAGATACAACATCGGGATCTGCGTTTTCATTGATTGTCATGGCAGCTGTTGTATGAGGACAAAATACAACACAAATGCCGTCTTTAATTCCGCTTTCCTGAACAGATTCCCTGACCTTTAATGTTACATCATAAAAACCTTCCGACCTGGTTCTTAGGTTATGTCTGAAAACCATATCACCGTTCTCCTTTCCATTTGGACTGTCCTGTTCAATTGCAAAATTGTTAACTCCTTGATGTTTTTGCTTTACATAGAATATTTTATCCTGTTTCATATCCTGAGTAAAACAATTATATCTTTTACTTTAACAGTCTTTTTGCCTTATTAAAATGCATAGGGCTTATATGGCAATACCCGTCAGGATTTTTTTCAAGATATTTCTGGTGGTAATCCTCTGCGGGGCTGTAATTAACCAATGGTTTCACTTCAATTGCAATTGGCTTGTCATATTTTCCCTGAAGCTTTTTAATGGAATCCTCGATAACCGGTAAATCCCTGTCATCAATATAATAAATCCCCGTACGATATTGCTCGCCGGTATCCGCTCCCTGCCGGTTCACAGAAACAGGATCAATCACTTCATAATACAGTTCGAGAAGCTCTGCAAGACATATTATATCAGGGTTAAAAACCGTTTTAACAGTTTCCGCGTGCCCCGTATTGTTATGACAAACCTCTTCGTATGTGGGGTTAATGGTTTTTCCGTTTGCATAACCAACCTGGGTATGTTCCACTCCCGGAATCAATGAAAGATATTTTTCCAGTCCCCAGAAACAGCCACCGGCCAAATAAATCTCATGTGACATATTTTCACCTTCTAAAGCATAATTCCCTCTTATCAGCTATCTGATACATTCCATTCATCAATTTAGTACAAAATCGCTTACTTTTCAAAAAAGGAAGCTTGAAAATCTATCCTGGTATCAGAATTTTTCAGTATTCAGCAATTGCCCTCATACACATAGCGCAGTTTTTCTCGTGCTATATCAGCAAGCCTGTATATTGTTTCAACAGGAGTGGCTTCTCTGTCTGTCATTTTCCACCTGGGGAAAAACCTGGTTACATGTAAAGGTATTTCAGGATTAATGGACGCAAGCCACGAAGATAAAAGCTTCATCTCTTCCTCGCTGTCATTTTCTCCAGGAATTATCAGGGTTGTAACTTCAACATGACATCTTTTTACGCAGTATTCTATGTTTGATTTTACCGTTTCCAGATCTCCGCGAACCTTTTTGTAAAAACTTTCGGTAAATGCCTTAAGGTCAATATTCATAGCGTCAATATAAATTATCAACTCTGAAAGGGGTTCCCTGCAAATATAGCCATTCGTTACCACCACATTTTTCAGGCCCTGCTGTTTGATTAGCCTGGCACAGTCAAAAACGAATTCATATCCGACCAAAGGCTCATTGTAAGTATATGCAATGCCAATATTTCCTTGACTTTTATACTCAATCGCATAATGAACAAGCTCATGGGCGGAAATTTCCTTTATTCTGTATGTGTTTTTGTCTGCCATGGAGATATCACTGTTCTGGCAGAACATGCAATTTAGATTGCATCCGTAACTGCCTACAGACAATACTTTTCTTCCGGGATAAAAGTGGCTGAGAGGTTTTTTCTCAATGGGATCCAATGCTATGGATGTAACTTTCCCATAATTTTCACAAATTATTTTACCATTGTGATTTGCCCGGGCTCTGCACAGTCCGGTCCTGCCCTCCTCAATTGAACAATGATGCGGACATATACCACATACTGCTTTCATTTGTGACGCACCACCTCAAAACGTTCAAGGGAATACGATTGATCCGGGCTTATGCCGGCTTTCAGCATGGCAATTGAAACCTGCTGCTCCGGTGTGTTAACACCATCAAGATTGGGCAAAAGCAGACCCCTGCGATGCCCGCTTGTAACAATCACCCCGTATCTCTTCACATCAAGTTCATCCATGGAATTTATGGGTTTCGGTTCCGACAGAACGTCAACACTGTAAACAAGATCCGGAAGCTCACTTTCTGTTACAGGAGGAAATCTTGGATCCTCCGTACCCGCACTTATGGCATTTCGAAGTATTTCTTCCGCAATACTGTTTGTTACAGGGCTGATAGTGCCAATGCATCCTCTTAGTTGACCATGCTTTTTTAAAGAAACAAAAACGCCGGCTTTTCTGTTAAGCATTTCTTCAGGCAGGCCCCGGGGCACTTCTGCCCTCCTGCCGTGTTTTACATACGACTCCAGGGACAGCCGCGCAAGGCGTACATAGCTATCCTCCTGCTTTTTTATTACTTTCAGTTTTTCTTTTACAATGGACTCGTAAATATTATCAAAATGCCTGTTCTCATCATTTCCGACTACATCAAAGGCTGCAACCGCATACCCGACACCGAATGTTCCCTCATAGGACAGAAGTTTTGATTCGACTGCTTTTCCATCAAGGGCTCCCGCCATTATAATAAAGGAGCGTAATCCGCATTCACCGGCGGCTTCACTGAGAGATGGGTCCATAGTCATAAAGGACAGGAAATCACCTTTATCCATCGCTTTTGTAACTATTTTGTCAAACTCCGGTCCTTCCGGCGCAAACCCATATGGTCCGTCGGCTGATAGCCTGTGAGACAAATCCCCGCTGGCTATAAATACAGTTCTTCTTCCGAGCTTTTCAGTAGTTTTCTTTATTATTTTCCCAAACCTGTAATGTTCAAGCGGGGATAGACCTGAAAGTCCAATTCTTACAATCTTGTAATCTATATAAATACGGTTGATAAAATACAGGGGAATCAACGTCCCGTGATCAAGTTTTTTTTCTCTTTCTCCACGGGTTCCAGCGGGAAACCCCTCTGATTCCGCAAATTCAGTCAATTTAAGAGCAAATTCCTCGTCGTATTCCGTGTTTATGGAAACATTGTAAACTCTAAATTTTCTAAGGTCTCCTGAAGCTTGTTTCCCGGGTGAGATATGAAAATAGTCGGCATAGAGTGTTGCATGAGGTGATGATAATATAATTGTATCCGGCTTTAATGCAGCAATCTTTCGGGCAACTTCGAAGTAAGCCTCAGAAGTCTTATAAATCTTTTTCTCCTCCCCGCAACCAACTTCAGGAAGTATAATCGGCGGGTGAGGAACAATAAAAGCACCAATAATGTTCATATTTACCACTCCCCTTACAAGTTTTCCCTGACCTCTTAAAAACATTCTATACTACAGATTATAACATACAAATTAAATATACATAATATTCCGTAAAAATATCAAAATAACTGGTAAATTTATTGATTACGCAGGTACTGTAATTGGATATTATACAATAAAATGAGACTTTAGCGAAACTGAAACACAGATTTATCCTGTTTGGTTAAGGTTAACAATGCATGAAAATTGTAAAAAGTAAAAAATAAGTTTTAATTTAATAATAAGTTTTATGACCAAAGATGGATATACTCTAAATATAGCTATATTTTTAACAAATCTGTGGTAACTAAATCCTGGGATGTGTTTTTTAAGGAGGAGATTTGATATGAATAAAAAATATGAGCAGTTGTTTAAACCAATAACACTTGGAAACGGAGTAGTTTTGGATAATCGTTTTGCCATGGCACCAATGCTGATTTTTGCATCCAATGAAGATGGAACCGTTGGAGAAGATGACTATGAATATTTTAAACTGCGCAATGATACAGGCAGCTTAATAATTACGGGAGCCGCCGCCGTATCTGAAGAAGGTCTTGGCATGATTCATCAGCTCACCGTATATGATGATGAAAAAGTGCCTGGCCTTGCCAAACTGGCAGACATAATCAAAGCAAAAGGCAACAAGGCGGTTTTGCAATTGCACAATGCCGGCCGGGAAGCACTCGGAGCCTATCAAAAATATGGAAAGGCTTTTGCCCCCAGTAAAATTAACTTCCCATTCCTTGACTATGTACCTGAAGAGTTGAGCCATGATCAAATACTGTCCATTATTGATGATTACGGGCAAGCCACAAGACGCGCAATAGAAGCGGGCTCTGACGGTGTTGAGATTCATGGAGCCAATCACTATCTTCTTCAGCAATTTTTCTCAGCCTATTCTAACACCCGAAACGATGATTGGGGCGGCAGTTTTGAAAAGAGGATGTCTTTTCCGCTGGCTGTGCTGAAAAAAGTTAAGGAAGTTGCATTTGAAAAGGCAGGAAAGGATTTTATAGTTGGATACCGGATTTCTCCGGAGGAGGTTCATGGAGAAAATATAGGGTATACTGTGGATGATTCAGTTAAATTAATTGATAAAATAATAGATGGCGGTGCTGACTATTTACACGTTTCATCCCTGGATTACAAAGCTATGCCAAGTGCCGGAGGAAAAGGAGAACCAATCGCCCAAACGGTTTATAATTGCATCAACGGCAGAGTTCCAATGCTGTTGGCAGGCAGCATATTAACACCTGATGACGCTTTGAACGCACTGCGGTATACGGATATCGCGGCATTAGGCCGTGCAGTTATCATTGACCCCGGTTTTGTCTCAAAGCTTCGTAGCGGCAGAGAAGATGAGATCGATTTCAGTGTGGCCGGACGCTTTGATAAAATGGGACTTTCCAGGGTACTGATTGACTTTTGGAAAATGGAGAATACTCCGCTTCCTACTTTAAAGGGATTGAACTACTGATCATTATCGATTGCCGCAGGAGTATATTTTTTGTATCATGCCATACAAAAAATTAAATTCCGCTGTTTAGCATAAAATAATAAAACCTTGAAAGCTGATTGCTTTCAGTTGGTCATTTTTACACAACGAAATCAGAATACAATGAATATAAAAATAATCGGGCGCCCTAAGGCTATCCGTGTACTGATTCACGGTTTTATCTCCATTAGTGGCGCCATTATTCTCGAAACGATTTTTCATTTAAGCTATTATTTTACCAAAATATTTGATTTTGTAAATGCCTCCCATGCCGGAATATCGTCTGTATTCAAGCCTCTTGAGAATTTCTCTATGCTTCTTTGTAATAGGTGATAAAATTTTCCCAGTCCAGACCTGGTAAAAGAAAGAAGAACTGGCTGATATAGAGTTTAAAATAAATAACGGGATGAAAGCCACAATGAATGGTATGGATTTTCTGAATTAAAAGAAGAGATAGAACGTCTAAGAAACCGCAAAGGTGAACTCCGGGATATCATTGCCCGTAATGAATCAAAGAAAAGAAGATCCTCATAAAATCGTTCGCTTATTCCAATGCGCTATTGATAATTGGGAAGTCGATAAAAAGAATATTTTAAAATATTTCGTAAGTAAAATATACGCCAATCCGGACGGAAGTTTCACAGTCCACATTGGCGTACATATTAATGGTTGCGGAGGGAGGATTTGAACCTCCGACCTTCGGGTTATGAGCCCGACGAGCTACCGGACTGCTCCACTCCGCGTCGTTATAATTTCCCGGCACATAATTCTTATGGTGCCGGAGACCGGAATCGAACCGGTACGAGGTTTGACCCTCGCAGGATTTTAAGTCCTGTGCGTCTGCCAATTCCGCCACTCCGGCCTATTCCTTAATTGGCGACTCTTACATTATAATGGACTACTTTATAGTTGTCAATAGGCAATTGCAGGCCCTTTTTTACATTGTTCCGTGATTTTGTGCCTAATAGAGGTTTATGTAGGAGGCTCATATATTTCATATGATTGAAAGTTAAATGGCAAAATGGTCCTTATTTTTCATACTATAGTATATAATGGTTTGAAGTCCTGTTAATGTTTTGCGGAAAGAAATTTTGTCTGTGATTATTTTTGAAAATGCAAACATTACCAAACTTGATGGCGAAGAGATCTTGTATGAGTCAAAATACGGCATTTGTATGGAGGGTAATATTTGAACACCTGTTTACCTGGTGATTACAACAAAACGCGTAACAACACTTAAGTTGTGTCATTATTAAACCCCAAAAATATTGTTTCACGCTGTCTTCCGTTCTCCAGGCTGTGGATTGAAAAGGAAATACCCCTTTTCTTTCTGGTACTTATGACTATCCTCTTAAATTATTCTTCACCGCATTCTGCAGTGAATTTGAAAATCCAGCTAAGAATGCGGGGAATTTCTAATTTAATATTGCTGAAATTAAATATTGGAAACAGGAGGTTTTTAATTTTACTCTTCCCGTTTTAATATATCACGACCAACCCATTTTCTTAATACTTCCGGAACAATAACGCTGCCGTCTTCCTGCTGGTATTGTTCCAGGATAGCGGGGAAAATACGGCTGGTGGCCAGACCCGATGCATTTAAGGTGTGCACAAATTCAGGTTTTGAGGTATTTGTTCTCCTGAAACGTATATTTCCGCGCCTTGCCTGGTAATCATACGCATTGGAAGCGGAGCTTACTTCCTTATAATCATTCATGCTGGGTATCCATACTTCTATATCGTAGGTTTTTCCCATTGATGCACTGCAATCTTTCGCTGCCAGTTTTGTAACCCTGTGATGTAAGCCAAGTCCCCTGACAAGTTTTTCGGCTTTTTCAACCAATTCTTCCAGGGCTATTTCTGAATTTTCCGGGGTGGTATACTGGAACATCTCTACCTTGTTAAACTGGTGACCACGGATCATGCCCCTCTCTTCAGCTCTGTGACTACCTGCTTCCTTTCTGTAGCAGGGTGTGTATGCAAAATATTTCTTGGGCAATTCTTCTTCTTTAAGTATTTCTCCCCGGTGAAAATTAATAAGAGCAGTTTCGGCTGTCGGCAAAATGAATTGCATATTTTCTCTTTCCTCCGACGCCTCAACCTTGAATACATCATCAACGAACTTTGGAAACTGGCCTGCCGTATAACCACACTGGTATGTCAGGATATGGGGTGGAAGCATAAAGGTGTAGCCGTCCTTTAAATGCTCTGTTATAAAATAATTTAAGAGAGCCCATTCCATCAAAGCACCAATTCCTGTATAAACCCAGAAACCGTAGCCGCCGATCTTCGCACCGCGTTCATAATCAACAATACCCAAATCTGTTGCCAAATCAACATGATGTTTTGGCGTGAAACCAAATTCTCTTTTGCTTCCCCACTCTCTTATAACCTGGTTGTTTTCCTTTCCCCCCGGCAAAACATCATCCGCAGGAATGTTAGGAAGGGCAGATAAAAAATTATGAATTTTTGCCTCTATATCACGAAGTATATTATCGTTTTCCTTTATTTCATTTGACAACTGTTTCATTTCAGAGATTAAGCCCTGGACATCAACACCCTGCTTTTTCAATCCTGGTATATCGTCCGAAACCTTGTTTCTTTTTGCTTTCTTTTCCTCATTTAAAACAATTAAATTTCTTCTCTGTGCATCCCACTCAAGCAATTCAGTGAAATCCACAGAATCCATTCGTTTTAATAACGCTCTTTTTATTTCTTCAGGATTGTGTCTTATTTTATTAATATCAAGCATATTTACACCTCTTTATTATTTTAAACTATCAAATTTATCAAAAGCTTTATTCATCGCTTCGACTTCCTCTATTGAAAGCTCCCGCTGTGGTTTTCCCTTCCGGATTTCTTTTGAGTATACATAGGAAAAGTCCCTTGAATATATGCCGGAAATCACAAAACCGTTTTTTCTGCCATCCATGGCCGCAATTGAAAAGCTCATATCGTTTGAAACATTGTCAAAAGCATTATAATTTACCATACCCACATGCTGGATACAGCCTGGAAGTTTCTTTTCAATTTGCTCAATTCGTGTGTTAATATTCGTATGTACCTTGTTTTTCAACTTTTCAAGCTCATCAAGATAAGATGTCATCATATCTTCAACATCCTTATCCGAAAGGCCTTTCATAAATGAATTATACTTTCTTGCCAAACGATTCAGCCGGATATTTAAGATGAAGAAAAAAACAATGGCTGAAAAAGCAAGCACGAATGTTATATATATAATATATGTCATGTATTCATCCATTTTATGCTGTTACGCAGAATATTGGCATGTGCGCAACTCCTCCTTTCCGTATTTTCTGGTTTTAATCATTATATACGTATTTATATAATCATGCCGACATAAAGTGTTATGAAATTATGTCTTCATTCTCAGCCGGTAAAAAACTTCATTTCTCTTTTATGCTGCCATTATCATTAAGTAAACAAAAACATCAGTTAAAATATCCTATAAATTGCCAAATCGATGTTATCCCTGCTATAATCCTTTTTAAGACGATTTTTCACATAGTAATGATTATTTTATTACCAACCGCTAAAAAATGCAATATAAAAGAAAACACAGCTTCCTATTTTTTGCTGCCACTGGTTAATATATCTATTATCCGATCAAACTCATCATTTGAATAATACTCAATGACAATTCTTCCCTTATTCGAATAATGTTGCAGATCGACCTTTGTTCCCAGGATACTTTTTAGTTTTTCTTCAATGTCAATAATATTTGCGTCCTTTTCAGGAGTTTTCTTTTTCTTTTTTTGAGCTGCCTGATTCTTTATAAGTTTTTCAGTTTCACGAACATTAAGATTTTTTTCTACTATGGTTTTTGCCAGACGGTTTTGCTTTTCTTCATCTTCAATAGTTATCAGGGTTCTCGCATGCCCAGGCGATAGTAATTCATTTACCAGCATTTCCTTAACTGTTTCTGACAAGGACAAAAGCCTTATTGAATTTGCTATGGCTGCCCTGCTTTTGCCAACAATCTTTGATATGGCTTCCTGTGTTAAACCATGCTCGTCAATTAATTTTTTATAAGCCTCAGCTTCTTCAAGGGGATTTAAGTCTTCCCTTTGTAAGTTTTCAATCAAAGCAATTTCCATGATCTCACGGGTTGTAAGATCCTTTACTATTGCCGGTATGGTTTTAAGTCCTGCAATTTTTGCCGCACGCCATCTTCTTTCTCCTGCAATAATAGAATAACCGCTCTCATTCTTTTTCACAATGATTGGCTGAACCACTCCGTGCTGTCTTATTGAATCCGCGAGGTTTTCAAGCTTTTCCTGATCAAATTGTTTCCGTGGTTGATCCCTGTTGGGTTCAATTTCATTGATTTTGATCTCGCTTACGGCAGAGGTTTCCTTTAAAATATTTTCAGAATCCAACAATGCGCCTAAACCTTTTCCAAGACCTTTTCTCATCTTCTCAGCTTTTCCTTTCTTAAAAATTTATATTCCAATTTAATAAAACAAAGTGTTTATATCTTAAATATTTTACACGTGCCTTTTGCAGCCAACGGATCAAAAAGAGACAGCATATCTGAGCCCGGAGGCTTAAACAGGAATGATGGAGTAATCAATTTTTCCAACTAAATATTTAATCGGAGTATTCAATTACTTCTTCTGCCAATTCCATATAACATTCAGCACCTTTTGATTTACTGTCGTAAAGAATAATTGGGAGTCCATAGCTTGGAGCTTCACTTAACCTTACATTCCTTGGAATTATAGTTCTGTAGACTTTATTCCCGAAATATTTTTTAACTTCCTCAACAACCTGTATGGATAAATTCGTTCTAGCGTCAAACATGGTTAAAACAACACCTTCGACTTTTAAAGTCGGGTTCAAATGCTTATGCACGATTTTTACAGTGTTCATCAGCTGGCTTAGCCCCTCAAGTGCATAATATTCGCACTGAATGGGTACCAGAATTGTATCTGCGGATGTAAGAGCATTAACTGTTAACAACCCCAGAGACGGAGGACAGTCAATTATAATATAGTCAAAGTCATTTTTAACAGGTGCAATCGCATGCTTCAGCCTTGTTTCCCGTGATATTACCGAAACAAGCTCAACTTCTGCACCCGCCAGCTGAATATTTGAGGGAGAAATCAACAAGTTATCTATTTTTGTTTTTAGAAAAGTTTCGTTTATAGGTGTTTCGTTTATAATAACATCATATATTGATGTATCAATACTTGTTTTGTCAATACCAAGTCCGCTTGAGGTATTGCCCTGGGGATCTATGTCAATAATAAGAACCTTTTTTCCCTTAACCGCAAGACAGGAACTAAGATTTACTGCTGTCGTCGTTTTTCCAACCCCACCTTTTTGTTTTGCAATTGCTATTACTTTAGACATGTATTAACACCTCATTCTTGATACTGCTATTCATTATATCACATCAT
>JAAYGP010000114.1 GCA_012727625.1 Clostridiaceae bacterium | reverse complement strand
ATCTATAACATGTGCGTCATAATCAGCATAGTTATTTTCGGAGGGAAAAGCGCTGAACTGACATCATGGGGTGTTTTGGCCAGCTCCGTGGTTTATTTTATCCTGCAGCTGTCATTTACGTGGAAACATTTCAAATTTTACAGAGTTAAGCTGTACATAAAAAACGAGACCTTTAAAAAACTGATACGATTGGCAGTTCCATCATTGGCAGCTTCAACTGTGGTTCAGATTAACACGATAATCTGCAAAAGCTTTTCGACTGAATTTGCGCAGAACAGTGTTACTGTCATGAATAATGCCAACAGAACATGGCAGCTTCCACTGGGTATATTTGCCCAAAGCATGGGAGTGGCCATACTGCCAACCCTTTCAACCCGGTTTGCCGAGGAAAGGAACGATGATTACAAACGGGTGCTTTATAAAGGTTTACGAACTGTGATGCTGCTTTGTATACCAAGCACCATGGTTCTGATGCTGCTTAGCAGGCAGATAATGCAGATTTTGTTTGGCTGGGATTCAGTTTCATACAGAAGTTCGGTATTTAACGGCATGGCACTGCTTGCGTATGCACCTGCGCTGTTGTTTCAGTCTGTGGTAGTTATACTGAATCGTGCTTTTTATTCCATACAAAACACGAAGATACCCTTATACAGCGGCGTTGGCACAATTGCCATAAATTTACTTGCCAATATTTATTTTATAAATTATACTAACCTTGAAGCTATTGGAACTGCATTGTCATATGTGATCGCTGTCACGGTTAACGCTTTTTTGCTTATAATTCTTTTCTCCGGGAAAACTGGCATGGAACTTATACCGGACAATTTTTTCTTTATTCTTAAAACCGTTGTGGCGACCATAGCATCGGGTATAGTCCTCTGGCTGTTAATAAGGCTTATTCCTTTTCCCTGGGAAGAAACCTTTTCAATCGGAAAAAAGTTTATGGAAATATTAGTTTTAGGAATTCAGCTTTTTATATCTTTCATTGTGTTTGTAATTGTATCTTTGTTCCTGAAAATTGATGAAGTCAGAAATTTTGCAGGTTCAATACTGGTTCGCATAAAAAAGCAGATGCCGGCAAAATAAGCGGAATAAAAGCTGGTGCGGGAAAATTCCCCTTTGCCGCACAATATTTAAAAAAAATTTGATATAATCCGGGGCTGAGGTGTGAACAGTAAAGCTGAACTATTCAGCTTCTGCAAATGAAGCTCTTGTTTCCGCTATTGCACAATATCTGACTTACCAGTAACAGAATTGGGCTGTGAACAATGATAACAAAAGAATTTTTTTATGGAATTTTATGAGAACCTATTGACTTTGCAAAAATCATCAGATATAATATAGAACAGATGTTCGGCGAATAATCATTATTAAAACAAAGGGAGCTATATGTTTCCGTTGTTATAAAACGCAACACACAGTTTCAGCCGGGCATAAGGTTTGAAATCTGAAAACCAGTATTGATTGCCATAAAGGTGAGGACATCTTCACCTTATATAATCGGGTAGGGAGGCTTATTAAATTTACTATGGCTAATAATGATGAAAGAAAGAAAGCTCTGGAACTGGTATTTAACCAGATAGAAAAGCAATTCGGAAAGGGAGCGGTCATGAAGCTTGGTTCGGCTGCTCATATGAATGTTGAAACCATTTCCACAGGGGCCCTGGGCCTTGACATTGCCCTTGGGGTGGGAGGTCTGCCAAGGGGCCGTATCATTGAAATTTACGGACCGGAATCTTCAGGTAAAACAACCCTTGCTCTTCATGCCATTGCAGAAGCTCAAAAACTTGGCGGTGAAGCTGCTTTTATTGATGCGGAGCATGCCCTTGATCCCGTATATGCAAAAGCAGTTGGCGTTAACATCGAAAACCTTATAGTTTCCCAGCCGGATACGGGCGAACAAGCGCTGGAGATTGCAGAAGCACTTGTAAGAAGTGGTGCCATTGATATTATTGTTATCGATTCTGTCGCAGCTCTCGTTCCAAAGGCGGAAATTGACGGGGAAATGGGAGAAACACATGTCGGATTGCAAGCAAGGCTTATGTCGCAGGCCCTGAGAAAACTTTCAGGAGTTATAAGCAAGTCAAGAACTGTGGCCATTTTCATAAACCAACTCCGTGAAAAAGTCGGAGTTTTGTTTGGAAACCCTGAAGTTACTCCAGGAGGCAGAGCACTTAAGTTTTATTCCTCTGTGAGGCTTGAAGTGCGCCGCGTGGAAACGCTTAAGGATAGCGGAAACGCGATTGGAAACAGAACAAAGGTAAAGGTCGTGAAGAATAAGGTTGCTCCTCCGTTTAAGGAAGTGGAATTTGACATGATTTACGGCGAAGGAATATCAAGGGAGAGCAATATTTTAGATTTGGCAGTCCAGCTTGACATTGTGAAAAAAAGCGGAGCATGGTTTTCATACAATGACCAGCGTCTCGGGCAGGGGCGTGAGAATGTTAAAAGGTTTTTAAAAGAAAACCCTGAACTGTGCGATGAGTTAGAAGGAAAAATTCGCGCTCAATTTGACAGGGCATTTATTCAAAGTGTTGAAGCTCACGTTGCGGATGACGATCTGGAATAATACATAATAACATAAAATCCGGAGTGCACCCGGAAAGCTGCCCAGGCATCTTTCTACCCGTTTTTCCGCGTATTCCCTGTACTTAAAAGAACGAGTCAATTAACAGGATATCCGGATGTTTCCTTAAGAATCTGTGCATTGAACTGAAATAAAAACCTGTGCGCCCGGGGTTTACCGGGTGCACTCCGGACAGGAATCGACATACAGCTGTTAAAGGTTGTTGAAGACGGTCAAAAAGCTGCCGAAAGCAGTCAGAAAGCCACCGTAAATTACTTCACTAAAATCAGTAACGCTGCCGGTTGTGGTTGCTTAGGCAGCATGGCATGCAGGTTCCAGCTTTTTATCCAGGCACGGCTTTAATAACCTGATCCTGATCATAAACTGCTTCCACGCGGTAACCCGGAGGGACAATTAAAAACTCCTCTTCCGGCCATATGCCATTGATGAGCATATGAAGAAGCCTTAAACTTCCCTCTATAATTTCAAATTCATAACCCTTGTCTTTTGCTTCTTTTTCGGCTTTTTCCCTGAAATTAAGTTTTTCGTAGGGCGGCGTATGTATGTATGCTGCTTTATTTTCATTGTTGTCTTTAGGTGTCAGGGACTCGACAATAAAATGAGCATTATCCTCACCATATTTTTCAACCAGTTCTTTATAGCTGAGGTTTGAACAAAAATAAATATAGCTCTCATTCTCCCTTAAGTCCATATCGCCGCTTTCCATATAGCCTCCGGAAGTCCAGCAGCAGCTTGGACGATGGGCAAAATGTGCCTTATAGGATTCTTTTGATCCTAAAAGTATGGTACAGCAATCATGAGCTCTTGGTATAACCAGAGGAATTGCTTTTGAATATACCCCATTAACAGCGTTCCCGCAAAGGCCGTATCCAAGCAGAATATAATCAAAGCGGCCCGGGTCTGTATTGTTTATTTCCTGCTGAATTAAATCACGCATTCCTGAGGGATAAACATGTGACATTTTCTGCGTGAACACCGGAAAAACTGTATTGGGGCTTTCCAATAACTCCTTATAGATTTCCCGGCAGAAAACTTCGCAGGAGATTAGTTTAAATCTCATAATAATACCTCCAGTTCTTTTTTAGCATTAAACATATGTTTTTGCAATACAAATGAAGAAATTACCGCTTTTTAGTCTGCAGAAATGATACTGTTCAAACCCTGATTCAGCTACTTAACAGGTCAGATATTGTGCAACAGAGAAAACAAGAGCTTCATTTGCAAGAGCTGGTAAGTTAAAGCCCAGGCATGCCGAAACTCGCAAAAATGCATATGGAAATAATATTGTATGTTGCATTTTTGCT
>JAAYGP010000113.1 GCA_012727625.1 Clostridiaceae bacterium | reverse complement strand
AGGAGTCGATAAACTGGATCCCCTATCTTGAACTTATGAGTAGAAGGCCGACCGCATTAAAATACACGGGATTATACAATCAACTGCCGCAAATTCTAAAGGAATACCTGGACAAAAGAGACTATGAGGGAAAAAAACAAGCTTTAAAGCTGTTTACAAAGATGACAGTAGCTACAGGCTTTGATGCAGCAATAGAAGCATTTGAAGAAGGGATAAAATTAGGTGTCAGTGATCTGGATAGCATTTGGGCAACATATTGCCGCTTAACGTCCGGAACTATACCAGAACCGGAAATACCCTTGCCTGATAAAGTTCCGGAACTTAAGAAATATATACCCGACATCAAGGTATATGATCAACTGATTGCTTCCGGAGGGTTACAGCCATGAATTCAGATATATTGATAAAGCAGTATTGCAAGGAACTCCGGTTTGGAATGAATATCTACAATAGCTATTCAAAGATTAACGCAACTGATTATGCTGATTTTCTGGCACAGCTTTTAAAGATGGAGATAGATCATAGGGAACTTGTCAGGAAAAACAGAAATCTAAAATCTGCAGGCTTTGATGTCATAAAGACCTTTGAAAACTATGAATTTGGGGATATTCAGATACCAAAGGCTATCAGTATTGAAGAATTGAAGTCCGGAGCTTTTATTGATAAGCTTGAAAACTTGATTCTTTATGGACCGGTAGGAACAGGAAAGAGTCATATGGCGACGGCAATCGGAGTTGCAGCTTGTTCCAGGGGAAAGAAGGTAAAATTTTATCGTACAGCAGCTTTAGTTAACCTTTTGAGCGAGGCAAAGGCAAAAGGGGAATTACAGCGGTTTATGAAGCAATTGAGAAAAACAGATTTACTGATCTGTGATGAATGGGGGTATGTTCCCTTTGAAAAAGAGGGTTCACAGCTACTGTTTCAGGTTATTTCCGAATGCTATGAGAAAAGGAGCGTGATAATTACAACAAACCTGGAATTTAGTAAATGGAACGGTATTTTCTATGATGAAAAGCTGACAAGTGCGATTATTGACAGGTTGGTGCATCATAGCCACTTGCTTGTTTTTCAAGGTCAAAGTTACAGGCTAAAGCATTCAACCATGAAATCCCAATAATGGGATAGGGGTGCTCGGAAAATTAAGTTCCGCACTGCTTGGATTTGTACTTGCCAAAAACATCATTACAAACGAGATGACGTATGTTAGTACCTGCGAAGATGTAAGGGGACTTCAATATGCCAGATTTGACAAGTATTTATACGAATATGAGTTTTCAAAGGACGTAGGATATGAATTCGGGAACTCAAAAGTTGAGATATTATCATATCATTATGATTCGTTCTTTGATTTTAGAGTAAGTGACTTTACTGTGGGGAAGACATTTTATCTTCTTACAGGTAAAGGCTGTTATGCTAATTGCTTGTTCTGTGGCGGAGGCTTTGATGCACAGAAACGGTTGAACCATAGAAGTGAGTGCATGTATCTTGATGAGGAACAGGTGATTGAAACCGTAAAGGATGCACAGGCACTGGGGTATGAGTCATTCTATATCTGTTTTGACCCAACACCTGCTAAGCCACATTACTTTGAATTGCTTAAGAAGATGGCAAATGAATGCTCGGATATAACATTATTGTTTGGGTTTTGGGGACTACCAACAGATGAGGTACTTGACAGGTTTCAGGAAGTAACAGGCAAACTGATCTTTGAGTTATCCCCAGAAACTGATAGCCCAGATGTTTGAGATGTTAAAGGCGTATGATCTATCTTTTGTACCAAGTTTTGTATGTGGATTTCCCTGGAATGATATTGATAAGCTGAAAAGTGAGATCGAGTTCTGTGAGCAGGCTAAGGCAGACTATATTTCGGTGAATATGGGAGTAAGGGTTTATCCCCATACTAGATTCACAGAAAAAATCTTTCCTGAATTGAAGGAGCACAGAGAACGGTTCAGAGGTGTTCTGGATAATAACGAAAGCTTGTTGAAACCATTGTATTATATTAAAGATGAAGATTTTTTAGGACAGGTATGTGATCTTCCAAAGAGTCATAATGTAAAAGTAATTGGATTGTAAACAGGGGTATAGAAAGGAGGACTATAGTCATATGAACGATATCATTAAATTTTTACCATTTATTATTCCGTTTTTTGTAATTCTTATAGTCTTATTTATAATTGCTCTAAGACATATTTTAACGCATGATACATATAAGCATGGCTCACGTAAATTATGGTTGATCATTGTGATAGTTGGGTTCCAGTGGTGGGGACCTATAGCATACTTTATCTTTGGAAAGGCGGACGACTGATGGGAGCTATGATTGTAGTAGAGCATCTTAAAAAGTCATTCGGACAAAAAGACGTTCTTAAAGATGTGACGTTCAGTGTTCCTGAAGGTAGCTTGATGGGTTTTGTCGGTAGGAATGGAGCTGGGAAAACAACAACAATGAAAGCTCTGCTCGGATTGTACAAAGTTGATGGCGGAAAAATGTTCATAAATGGCGAGCCTGTAACTTATGGCAATACGGTGACCAATAGATTTATAGGATATTTATCGGATGTTCCGCAGTTTTATGATTTTTATACATCTCGTGAGTATCTATATTTTTGTGGAGAGATATCAGGAATGAAAAAGGCTAACTTACGAGACCGCGTGGAAGAGATATTGGACTTGGTTGGATTATCCCGCGAGCAGAAGCGTATAGGAACTTTTTCAAGAGGAATGAAACAGCGATTGGGAATAGCTCAGGCGCTTCTTAATCGTCCCAAGCTTCTTATATGTGATGAACCAACGTCAGCGCTTGATCCACTAGGCCGCAAGGAAGTACTTAAACTTATGTCTGAAGTCAGAAATGAGACAACAATCCTATTCTCAACGCATATTCTCTCGGATGTTGAGCGCATATGTGATCGCCTGGCGGTACTAAACGATGGTATTATTGTTATGTCTGATACTGTTGCAAACATTAAGAAAAGTCGTTCAATGGGAAAAATGGTAGTTGAATTAAAGAATTCATTTGATATCCCTATTATGATGAAACATTATCCTGAGGCTAGTCTTTTAGATGAAAGCAAGGTTATTCTTTCTGCACCCGGTCAGGAGGAGCGGGCGCAGATACTTAGCTTTCTTGTGGAACAGCATCTTGATTATGAGAAAATATATGTGAGTGAATGGAACCTTGAGGATTTGTTTATGGAGGTAATTGCTAAAAAATGATCGCGTTTTGTGCATTTGTTCGGAAGGAAATAGTTGAATTGATTCGTAACAAGAGATTAATAATATTGCTTGCTATTTTTACTATATTTGCAATATTGGGGCCTCTTACTGCAGTGCTGACACCGTGGATACTTGAAACAATGAGCGATCTTTTGGAATCGTCAGGTGTCACTGTTAATGGTATTACTATTACAGTGCTGGATTCCTGGACGCAGTATTACAAAAATCTTCCAATATTGCTTATTGTTTTTGTACTTATGTTCGCAGGTTTGTTTACAAAAGAGTATGCCAGAGGAACCTTTGAGTTGATCATTTCGAAAGGTATGTCCCGTAATAAGATATATTTCGCAAAAATGCTGACTGTACTTGGAACATGGACAATCTGCTATATCGCATATTTTTTGATTTCGCTCGCATATAATGTTTCTCTGTGGGATAACAGAGTTGCACAGCATTGGGGGATTGCAGCTTTTTTATATTGGATTTTCGGAGTATATGTCATAATAGGGATGGTATCAGTAAGTGGATTTTCAGCATCAGTTTCAGGAGTCTTGATAGGGACGGGCGTATTTGCTGTTATGCCAGAACTTATAGGGATTTTGCCTAAAATCACGAAATATATGCCAACGCAACTGACATCTGGCATTTTAATACTGACAGGAAGTATTAAGCCGAATGATAGGATTGAATCAATAGTTGTTACGGCAATTTTGTGTTTTGTGGCAGGGGGAATTGGAGCAAAGGGATTTTCAAAGAAACAACTTTAAGTGTGCAGAAGAAAACGATATTATTGTAATGCAGGATGAACCCGAAAGGATTCCTGAGATATTTAAGAGTTATCAGGAAAAAAACGCAGTGGATCTTGAGTTTAAGACTAGAGTGATGGAACGGCTAAAGCAGATAGAATACAGCTCTGTTTCCTCTATCCGGGATCTGGGAGAATATCTGAAGAAAATCGCAGAAGACAGAGCCCTTCCGGCAGCGGATGTGGAACTGCAGTTTTATAGGATAGATTTGGCAAAAAAGTTACGCAATATTTCGTCTGAATAGCATTATTATGCTGTGATTGACGGTTATATAAAGCCTTGAAACATGAAAGGCATTTAAGCTTCATATGCGTCATATGATATAGATGAATAAGTTATTCAGGTATGCCTGTGAGGAAGTTCTTCATTTTATCAATTGATGGCGGAGGAATCCGCGGTTTGATTCCATCGGTTTTTCTGTCAAAATTGAAGGAGACTCTGGAAAAAAGCGGTTTTACCAAACCCTTTCATAAGGTGTTTGACCTTATGGCAGGTACTTCAACAGGTGGGCTGATTGCACTTGCCTTAAGCGTGCCGCTTTACAGAACCAACGGGTACCTGTATGATGAGCAGGGAGGCATATCTCCGCATAAGCTTCCGGATTTGTATATCACACTGGGAGATAAGGTTTTCCCGGGAAGTAACCGTTTTGTCCGAAAAGCCATAAGACAAATCTTTACGAGCAAATACAAGGCAGATCCGTTTTATTTAATCTTAAAGGATCTTTTTAAGGATTGCACAGTTAAGAGTGCGCTGACAAATTTATTAATTACTTCCTTCGATATGAAATCAATGCAGCCTGTTTTTATAAAAAAAAGACCTGTTGCATCAGGCGGGGATGCAGATCCGGATTATTTTATGGTGGATTCGGCTCTTGCTACAGCTGCTGTACCTACATATTTCCCGCCGGCATATGTGTGTAGTATTGAAAATCCAGCCAACGCACTATGTCTTATAGACGGTGGCGTTTTCTGTATAAACCCGGCCATGACTGCATTAACAGAAGCAAGGAAAATTTGCCCCGGATGTGAATATTTTATATTATCCCTAGGTACCGGTACACAACGGGAGAGCTATAATGTGGATAAAATAAAAAACTGGGGTTCGTTAAGCTGGATATCACCATGGCTTGGAGTCCCTATTATAGCTGCTGTCGGGGAAGGCCAGAGAATCAGTACGAATCATATGTTAAAAAAGCTCCCTCAGGTAACTTTTTTCAGATTTGATACAGAGCTTGAAGATGAAAAGGGTCGGATAGACGACGGAAGCAGAGAAAACCTCGGATATTTAAAAGAAAAAGCAGAGGAGCTGGTAAGGGACAATATGGATCAAATTGAGATAATCGCGCAGATAATTATTCAGGGGAATAAGGTAATATATTGAATTTACATTAAATACAGCAAACAATGTTTCCATATCTTTTTTTATCATTAATAAATTGAAAGCCCTTGCCGCTCATTGCCGATATTGTCAAACCACGGTTTGCCGACCTCAAAACAAATTATTCCGGGGTTCCAAAGGTTACACCCTTACGTTTTTGCCCACAATCAAAGGCCAGTTTCTGTCGCCGTTTAACTGTTTTCCGCTGCTGATGATAACATTTTTATCAAGTATGCAGTTGTTCAGTATTACGTTCTCACAAACTTCTGAATTTTGCATTATAATGCTGTTTCTGATTATTGCGCCCCTCTTGATTTTTACACCCCTGAAGAGGATACTGTTCTCAACTTTACCTTCAATAATGCAGCCGTCAGCTACAATTGAATTTTTAACTTCAGCCTCTTCGTTGTATTTAGCAGGTGGCTCATCCTTTACTTTGGTAAATATTTTTCCGTTTTTCATAAACAGTTCATAGCGTATGTTTGGATCAAGCAGCTCCATATTTGTTCTGTAATAAAGCTGAATGGATATCAAAGGCCGCCAGTAACCTTTGAACTCGTAGGAAAATATGCGAAGCTCATTCAGCTTGCGTATTATTATGTCTCTTACAAAATCAAAATAACCGTGGGCAGCGCTGTCTTCCAGAAGAGATATAAGAAGCTTGCGTTTTATGATATAGATTCCCATGGATGCCAAATTGCTTTTTGGATTAGGCGGTTTTTCCTGAAAATCTATGATCCTGTTTTCAGTATCTGTTTCAACAATCCCAAGCATACTCAGATCCTCTTTGGAAAAGTCATCCATCAAACGTGTGGCAATGGTAATATCCGCGTCCTTGTCCACATGCTGCTCCAGCATTTCCCTGTAAGTCATATTGTAAATGGCATAACCCTGATTTATAACAACAAACTCCTCATTACTTCTTTTCAGGTAGGTCAGATTGCTGTACATTGAATCGGCCGTACCTCTGTACCAACCTGTTCCGTATTCCGAAAGATAGGGAGGGAAGATAAAAAGACCATCTGTTTTTCTGTCAAGATCCCATTCTTTTCCGGAACCAAGATGGTCCATCAGGGAACGAAAGCTATATTGGGTGGGAACACCTACATTGCGTATTCCTGAATTGACCAGATTGGAAAGAGCAAAATCAATTGCACGATATTTACCGCCAAATGGTACGGCAGAGATGGAACGCTCCATTGAAAGTTCCTTCAGGCGATTGTTTTTTCCGCCGGTTAATATAATCCCCATAGTATTATACACGTGCAACACCCTCCTTTATAACAGCCCCGCCTGATGGTATTTCAAGGCTGGTAAAATCCTGAGGCACAAGATGATTATCCAGCACAACATTCCTTCCGATTTCAGCGTTATGGGGAACGACCGAACATGAACCGATTACCGTAATGTTGGTCTGGTAAACCTTTGGATTGTAAGTGTTTTCCGCATATTCTCCCAATCCTGTCTTAACACCGGTGCCGATGGTTGTTTTTTCGCCCACTATGGTGCATATGATACTGCAGTTCGACTTTATTGTGCTGTTGGACATAATAATTGAGTCCTCAACATATGAACCTTTTTCAATGGTAACCCCCGGAAAAACAACTGAGTTTTTAACATGGCCGTATATCATGCAGCCTTCCGCTATTATGGAACGGGTAACATGGCCGGTATCCCCGATATAATGAGCTGGTTTTACAGGATTTGGAGTATAGATTTTCCAGTTGGGATCAAATAAATTGAATTGGGGAACCCGGGTGATTAAATCCATGTTGGATTCCCAGTAAGCCTGAATTGTGCCCACATCCCTCCAGTATCCCTTAAAAGGATAAGCCCATATGCTTCTTTTGTCTGCCAGAAGCTTAGGTATGACATTTTTGCCAAAGTCATGATCCGACTGTTCGTTGTGATGATCATGGATAAGAAACTCTTTTAAAATGCACCAGCTGAATATGTAAACGCCCATAGATGCCAGTGTGCTTTTCGGTTCCGCCGGTTTTTCCTCAAACTGATATATTTTCCCATCATCTGTAGCATTCATTATTCCATAACGGCTTGCTTCCTCAAGGGGAACATTAATGACTGATATTGTCGCGTCCGCATTGTTTTTTTTATGGAAATCAAGCATCTTTGAATAATCCATTTTATAGATGTGGTCACCGGACAATATTATCACATATTTCGGATTAAGCTCGTCTATATAATGAATATTCTGGTACACCGCATCTGCGGTACCTGAATACCATTCGCCCTTCTGATGCTTTGTAAAAGGTGATAAAATAGTTACACCGCCGTTCATTCTGTCCATGTCCCACGGTTTTCCGATGCCTATATGCTTATTCAGTTGCAAAGGCTGGTATTGCGTGAGGACTCCTACCGTGTCTATACCTGAATTGATGCAGTTACTGAGGGAAAAATCAATTATACGGTATTTCCCTCCGTACAGAACCGCCGGTTTTGCAATAAGCCTGGTAAGGCCCCCAAGACGGCTTCCCTCACCACCCGCCAGTATTAAAGCAATAATTTCCTTTGCCATCCATCCACCCTCCCGCTAAACAAAGCAAATATTCAGGTTTTCTCCTGTTACCCGTAAATTTTAAACTTCCGGTATTGTTCATAATACACATGAGATGAGCTGTACTTGGGTTGAAAAGTCTGATTACCGGTTGTTCATCGAATGTGTGCCTGAATTGAGTAACAAATAAAAGCAATGTGCATGCACCCAAAAATTGCTGAACAATCATTATTTATATTCGCCAATATTAATAAAATACCCTTTTTTATAGAAAATAAAAATAAAAAAGTTGATTTATGATGAAAAAATTTGTATAATAATTAATAGTCAAAGATAGTCAAAGTCTGAGGTGGGGCTATGGAATATAAAGACTACTACAAAATTCTGGGCGTTGATAAGAACGCGTCAAAGGATGAGATTAAAAAAAGATACAGAAAACTGGCAAAAAAATATCATCCCGATACTAACCCAGGTGATAAAAACGCGGAAGCCAGATTTAAGGAAATCAACGAAGCCTATGAAGTTTTGGGGGATGATGAAAAAAGAAAGAAATACGACCGGTTCGGGCAGATGAACTTCCAGAACGGAATGCACTTCGATCCGTCACAATTCGGGTTTTATGAGTTCAAAAGCACACATAACGGTTTCAGCGATTTTTTCAATATGTTTTTTGGGGATGGCGGCATTGATATAGACGATATTTTCGGTGGATTCGGAAGAACCCGCGGTTTTCCCAAAGGTTTTTCAAACGGTTCAATGCAAATGCGCGGTGATGATATTGAGGCTGAATTGGTTATTACCCCCGAAGAAGCAATTGAGGGGAGAGAAAAGACTTTTTCCATAAGGCTGGGTTCCGGAACCAGAACCATATCTGTCCGTATTCCCCAGGGTATTCCCGAGGGAGGTAAAATAAAGCTTGCAGGCCAGGGAAATCCCGGTTTCGGAGGCGGATCCAACGGTGATTTGTATATTGTTGTAAGGTTCAGGGAGGGGAAATATAAGCTTGAGGGAAATGACCTTATTTCAAAGCTTGAAGTATATCCCTGGACAGCAGCGCTGGGTGGTGAGGCTAAAATGCAATCACCTGACGGGTTGATACAGGTTAAAATACCGTCGGGTATTCAAACGGATCAAAAAATACGCATACCCGGAAAAGGCTATGGTAAAAAGGGAGGAAAACGCGGGGATTTATACATTCAGGTTAAAATTGTGAACCCAAGGCATTTAAACAGTGAACAGAAGCTGCTTTATGAACAGCTTAGGAAAACCGCATTATAATTTCGTAGTAAAGGAGAGAGCTGCTTATGAATTTTGAAAAATTTACTGAAAAAGCACAGGAGGCTGTAGTTGAAGCGCAACAGCTTGCCATAAAGATGGATCATCAGCAGGTGGACGGTGAACACCTTCATATGGCGCTTCTGAATCAGGAAGACGGGCTTATACCAAAACTTCTGCAACTCTGCGGAGTTGATGCGGACTTATTCAGAAATGAATTAGGCAACGAGCTTGACAAGATGCCACGGGTATATGGCAGCGGAGCCGGCCAGGTATATGCTACCCGGAGGTTTAATCAGATATTGTTAAAAGCTGAAGATGAAGCGAAAAAGTTTAAAGATGAATTTGTAAGCGTGGAACATATATACCTGGTAATGATTAATGAGAAAAACACACCGTCAGGCCATTTGTTTGCAAGATATGGCGTAGATAAGGAAAAGATGCTGTCCGCACTTTCAAAAGTAAGGGGTTCGGAAAGAGTTGCGAGTAAAAACCCGGAGGAAAGTTATCAGGCGTTGGAAAAGTATGGACGTGACCTGGTGGAACTTGCAAAAAAAGGAAAGCTTGATCCGGTTATCGGCAGGGATCAGGAAATCAGAAGAGTTATAAGTATTCTTTCAAGAAGAACAAAAAACAATCCGGTTTTAATAGGTGAGCCGGGAGTCGGGAAAACCGCGGTGGCGGAAGGCCTGGCACAGCGCATTTTAAAGGGTGATGTTCCTGAAGGGCTTAAGGATAAAACAATTTATGCACTGGATATGGGAGCCCTTGTGGCGGGTGCCAAATACAGGGGTGAATTTGAAGAACGGCTGAAGGCTGTTCTGAAGGAAATCTCCCAATCCAACGGGCGGATTATACTTTTCATTGACGAGCTTCATACAATAGTGGGGGCAGGCAGGACCGACGGCGCCATGGATGCCGGAAATATTTTAAAGCCCATGCTGGCAAGAGGTGAGCTGCATTGTATCGGAGCCACGACCCTGGATGAATACCGCAAATACATTGAAAAGGATGCTGCCCTGGAAAGAAGATTCCAGACTGTGATTGTGGACCAGCCGACAGTTGAGGATACAATATCCATTTTAAGAGGGCTTAAGGAAAGGTTTGAGATTCATCACGGTGTTCGCATAACGGATAATGCTATAATCGCCTGCGCTGTATTATCAAACAGGTATATAGCTGACAGGTTTCTGCCGGACAAGGCTATAGATCTTATGGATGAAGCCGCGTCTATGCTCAGAATGGAAATTGACAGCATGCCTTACGAGCTTGATGAAATTAACCGCAGAATCATGCAATATGAAATTGAGCATCAGGTTCTTGGCAAGGAAAAGGACAAAGGTTCTGTTGAGCGCAGGAAACAGATTGAGATTGAAACACAAAAGCTTAAGCAGGAAGCGGATGTGTTGAAAGCCCAATGGGAAATGGAGAAGAGCTTTATTCAAAACGAGAAGGCTCTTAAGGAGGAAATTGAGCAGGTTAAGCATGAGATTGAAATTGCGGAAAGAAATTATGATCTTGAGGCATTGGCAAGGTTGAAACACGGCCGGTTGCCTGAGCTGGAAAAACAAATGGAAGATTATAAAAAAAGACGGGCATCAATTGCAAAACAACTGCTTAAAGAGGAGGTAACGGAGCATGAGATAGCTGAAATTGTCTCAAAGTGGACCGGAATTCCGGTAACAAAGCTGGTTGAGGAAGAAAAGCAAAAGCTTTTGAACCTGGAAAATATTCTGCACAAGAGAGTAATCGGACAGAATGAGGCGGTCAAAGCAGTTGCGGACGCGGTTATCCGGGCCAGAGCAGGCCTGAAGGAATTATCGCGACCCATAGGTTCATTCATTTTTTTGGGGCCTACCGGTGTGGGTAAGACAGAACTTGCAAAAGCACTGTCGGAGGCATTGTTTGACAGTGAAGACAATATGGTCAGGATTGACATGAGCGAATATATGGAAAAGCATTCAGTGGCCAGGTTAATAGGCGCACCTCCGGGATATGTGGGGTATGAAGAAGGAGGGCAGCTTACAGAGGCAGTGCGCCACAAACCCTACTCAGTAATTTTGTTCGATGAAATAGAAAAAGCACACCCTGATGTTTTCCATGTTCTTTTGCAGCTTCTGGACGACGGCCGATTGACAGACAGTCAGGGGAGAACTGTTAACTTTAAGAATACGGTAATAATAATGACATCGAATATTGGAAGCTCTTTTCTTCTTGATGCCTTAAGCTCGGACGGCGTGATTACCGAACATGCGAAAAATGCCGTTATGGAGGATTTGAAACTTCATTTCCGCCCTGAGTTTTTGAACAGAATTGACGAAATAGTATTATTCAAGCCTTTAACAAGAGAGGATATGCACTCCATAATTGATCTTATCATTGCAGAGCTCAGACAAAGGCTTGAGGACAGGAGTATTTCAATTGAAATAACAGATGAGGCAAAAGACACAATCCTCAATAAGGCTTATACTCCGGCATATGGCGCACGTCCCCTCAAGAGGTTTATTCAGAAAGTTGTGGAAACAGAGCTTGGAAGAAAAATAATTTCAGGCGAGGTGCATGATGGAAGCACTGCGGTAATTGACGTGAGAAACGGTGAACTGGTTGTTGAAGCCAATTAGAATTCCTCGCTTCTCTTTATACATCTCTAAGCTTCATTCCGCTAAAGTTTCCTTATTGCGCAATATCTTTATACAGAACCTGTAAACAGTAACCGTCATTGCTCAATATCCGGGGCAGCT
>JAAYGP010000112.1 GCA_012727625.1 Clostridiaceae bacterium | reverse complement strand
GGAAAAAAAGCAAGGATATTGATAGGGCGTACGCCGAACTGGATAACGAACTGGGGCATACCGCCACTGATGCCCAGGTCGCCGAAAGGCTGGACATATCTGTCGAAGAGCTGAACAAGACACTGCAGGATGTGAACATGTCTACAATGATATCCCTTGAGGATTACCTGGAACAGAACTATGAAATTGGTTTTAGCGCATCAAACGGTGATGGCTCCAGGCTTCCTGAAAAAAGAATGGAGCTTACCGAGATACGGGACATACTAACCGATTCAATAGATAAGCTACCCGAAAAGGAAAGGATGGTTGTAACACTTTATTATTTTGAAGAGCTTACCCTTAAAGAGATAAGCGCTATTATGAAAGTATCTGAATCAAGAATTTCACAATTGCACACAAAAGCGATATTACGCATGCGTGGAAAATTGGAAAGACAGAAATACTTATTAATGGGCTCATAGGTGAATGCAATGATTGGTTTTGATGAACGTGAAATGACAATTAAGCCTTTTGAGATAACATATGGTTCTGACGGTGTTTATCTTACAGTTAAACGTATCTTTGGGGTTACCGTGGAGGAAGCGGAGGTTATGAACGAAATCCGGCGTAAAAAGATACGTAATTTTAATGCCGCCATGATTTCCGATACGGTAAAAAAGGCTTCCGGCCAACCTGTAAAAATAGCGGAAAAACAGGAACAGGAAAAGATTGACGCTACAGTTGAGGTTATTACAAAACCCGATAAAATGGCTGCATATATAAGGCTGACACCTCCTGAAGGGGGAGGAAAGCCCGCAGGTTTGCAGGAAATTGCGTATCAGCTTAAGCAAAACGGCATTGTATTCGGTATCAAGGAAGATGTCATACATGCCCTTGTTAAGGACCCAATATACGGGCAGAATATTCTGATAGCTGAGGGGATGCCCCCTATAAACGGGAAAAGCGGTGAAGTTAAATTTCTGGTTGATATTCACAAAGACCGCAAGCCCATTATTATGGAGGACGGAAGTGTAAACTACAGGGATCTTGATTATATTGAAAATGTTCATAAAGGCCAGAAATTGTGTGAAATAACCGAACCTACGCCGGGCATTAATGGTAAAAATGTTGTGGGTACCGTGCTTAAGGCAATTGATGGAAAACCCGCAATGATGGTAAAAGGAAGAAATGTGTATATGGGTGAGGACGGCTTAAGTCTTTACTCTGAAATGGACGGACAGGTGTTGTATATTGACGGAAAGCTCAGCGTTTTTTCAACCTATGAAGTTCCTGCCGATGTGGACAATTCAACGGGCAACATTAAATTTATAGGTAATGTGGTTGTAAGAGGTAATGTTTTGTCCGGCTTTGTCGTGGAAGCAGGTGGAAACGTTGAAGTATATGGTGTTGTGGAAGGCGCGACAATTAAAGCCGAAGGAAATATTATTCTAAGAAGGGGAATGACAGGAAACAATAAGGGTCGCCTGATCGCAGGTGGCGATATAGTTGCCAAATATATTGAAAACAGCATAGTTGAAGCAGCAAACGACATTAAGGCTGAAGCCATAATGCACTCTGATGTAAAATGCGGAAACCGCCTTGAGCTAAGCGGAAGAAGAGGCCTGCTGGTGGGCGGAATAGCAAGGGTTGGCAGGGAAATAGAGGCAAAGGTTATCGGAAGCTATATGGCAACCACCACAATTATAGAGGTTGGTGTTGATCCCAATGTACGGGAAAGATATAAGTTTTTGCGAACAGATATAATAAAAATGGAGGAAAGTTCAAGAAAGGCAAACCAGGCCATAGTTCTTTTAAGGAAACTTGAAGCCGTCGGAAAGCTTACCGAAGAGAAAAAGGAATTGCTTGACAAGAGTATACGCTCAAAAATATTTTTTGACAGCCGCATTGCTGAATATAAAGATGAGATTAATGAGCTCGAGGAAAAATTACAGCAGGAAGTAAGAGGCAGGATAAGAGTTTCCGACTATATATATCAGGGAACCAGGGTCTCAATTGGTTCTGCTGCCATGCATATTAAAGAAACGCTGCAGCACTGTACTTTATATAAAGATGGTGTTGATGTCCGTATTGGTTCCTATTAAACCTGCAGGAAGTGATTTTATGCCTATTAAGCCTGTTGACATGCAAATTATGATGCCGCGTGTAAATGAAGTTGCCCGTATTCAAAACAACGAACAGCAACATAATCTTGCAACGATTCAAAATAAGGTTCAGACAAGCGAAAAACAGTCTGAAAGCAGCTTAAGGCAGGTAAATTCACGTAAAGACGATGAAAAGACAATCATAAAGGACAAGAGCCGGGAAAACAGGGGTCAGGCAGGTAAAAAATACAGCAAGGCCAGGCAGGAAGATAATAAGGAAAAGCGCAACAATAAAAAGGACAATATTAATACATCAGGAAGAACAATTGATATCAGGCTTTAATAACAATGTTAATAAACTTCAGATGATGTCAGATTGAAAACAACACTGATACAACGCACAAAGTAATTGATACCGGACAAATTACTTATATTTTGTTTGATTTGATAAAAAACCATGGTAATATATAAACAAAAGAAAAAGAAGCTTATTTGCAGAAAAATATATGATTTATAAATTACAAAAGATGAAATTTCAGAGGTGCATAGGATGACAGCTTTTTTTGTCTGCGTAGTCCTGATTGGAATCATTTTAGTTATTGTTTCGATAATATGGATGATAATCGAAAAGAAAAACAACCGTGACTATCGCCTGGAAATTGATGAAAAAAGATATGAATTGCAGCAGCTGATAGAAGATTCTGAGCAGCTGTTGAATGAATTGAATAATTTCTCCGGCTATATTGTCTCCCGAATGGAAGAAAAAGAGAAAGACATTGAGGAGGCTGTAAAATCTGCCGACGAGCGGTTGGCTCTTTTGTCTGATGTAAAGGAAATACCGGATAATTCAACTCCAACTCAATCCCAGGATACCGAAGAAATAAAAGAGAATAGCAGAGCAAGCGAAGATGAGTTTAATTAAGCTTTGCCGTTTAAAAAAGGCAAAGTAATCCCGTTCGATGTTAAAAAACGGGAAGTTATGAAACTTAAAAGGCATGGAATGGGCAACGCGGAGATTGCAAAGCTGCTTAATATGGGCAAGGGTGAAATCGAACTTATTATCAGGACAGGGGACGGTTCTGTGTCCTGAACGGTCACCCTGATGCGACAGAAATATATACCACTCAGATTTCAGTCTTATAGGGGTTTTTATGAGTAAACTGCATGGTAAAAGTGTTTTGCTTGGGATGGGAATAGGAATAATTTTAACAGCTGTTCTGGGTATTATTTTTTTCCTTGGATATGCACCGGAAATGGATGAAGCCAAAGTAAAGGATTTGGCAAGAAAATACGGAATGATAGAACCGCATGAACACCCAGGCAAGCTGGAAATTACAATTTCAGAAGATGATACAATAACCGGCATCGTAAAAAAACTGGAACAGCTGGGTATTGTAAAGAATGCCGTTTCTTTTCAGATTAAAATTGTAAATCGCAACGCAAAAGACAAAATACTGCCCGGAACATATGAATTCGTAGGCAACGAAAGTGAAGATGAAGTTATTGACATATTAACAGGTTCTACGATTCATAATGAATAAAACAACTTTTTAAAATACACTGACTATAATCGCAACGAATTTGTTTGACCATTGCGCATATATTAAATGAAACAGTGAGGGAAATATATATGGATTCCAAAGTTACGATATAAAACTGAATATTATAGCTTTGTCAGAGTTCATGAAAATTCATGAGTTTTATTACAGTTGGCCTGCTGCTTAACCAGCATTCTTTTGGGAGGCTGCAGTTAGTTTGTCAATTGGCACAATATAGAGCGCGACAAGTTTCGGTGATTTGTAAAGTTAAAGTCTGGGGGACAAAGTTAAGTCTATTTGCTAGTTAGGTACTATAAAAGATATACTTTAATTTTTCATTTTACGGGCGGTAAGCTGCTTTTTTCTTCATCTTGACTTATATTTAAGATAATGTTATACTGTTCGATAGCTGTTGGATTGCTGCTGAATTTACTGTATTATCACTTGCAAATTAAGATAAAATTCAGTGAAGATGAGTATAACCATAAAGGGGTAAATTCCTCAAACACGCCGAAGTGGTGAAACTGGCAGACGCGCTGGACTCAAAATCCAGTGGGGCTCAAACCCCGTGCGGGTTCGACTCCCGCCTTCGGCACCAGTGAAATCAATGGTTGCAGGGTTTCACAAATCCTGGAATTAAATATAAACCCAGCTTTAGTAATGCAGTTTTAATGCAATTGAGTACAAAAAAAATAGCAGGGGCGCCATCCCTGCTATTGTAACTAAGTAACTAAAGGTTCTTATCTATTGCCTTGCGTTTTCGCATGGCTTTTT
>JAAYGP010000111.1 GCA_012727625.1 Clostridiaceae bacterium | reverse complement strand
TAGATCTGCATCACTGGTTGACGTTAACGGAATTTACCGATCTGATTACCATCGCAGAAATGACACCCGGGCCTATTGCTGTTAATTCAGCCACTTTTGTGGGGATTAGAATTGCTGGTATTCCAGGGGCAGTCATTGCCACAATGGGCTGTATCCTTCCGTCCTGTGTTATAGTTTCACTCCTTGCATGGATTTATTTTAAAAACAGGGATTTGTCAATAATACAGGGAGTATTGTCAGGTTTAAGACCCGCCATTGTAGCGCTGATTGCATCAGCAGGATTATCTGTTTTTACGCTGGCTGTTTGGGGAGAAAGAGGATTTTCAATGAATCTCCAGGCAATTAACTCGGTTTCTGTTATATTATTCGCTGTGTCTTTTTTCATTTTACGCAAATGGAAACTAAATCCAGTCTATGTAATACTTAGTTCCGGGCTTATCGGCGGAGCAATTTATTTAGTATTATAATAAGGCCATAATAGAACCTGGCACACTAAAGAAACACAATTTATTGTGTCTGCGCCTGTAATACAAACAATTACCGCATATCCTGACCAATATGCGCATGGGAAAACCACCTTTTCTTTTCACTTATTTTCATCGGGAACATATATTAATGTTAAAAAGGTATTAAAGGGATGATTATGGTGCGGTATTACTATGGTAATGATCAAATATTTTTACGTATTCTGGAAGAAATAGAATTCTGGAAACAACAGGAAGCAGAGCATACAACAGTTATACGAGAAATAGTTCCCGGTCTTGATTCATCATCTGTGGAAGAATTACAGTCTTTTCAGCGGGATTTCAGGGAAATTGAGCAAAAAGCTGTTCAACTGATGGAAACCGTGATAAGATCCCAGGGACAAATAAATCAATCAATGATTCAACACATTATGGAATTTGTTACGTATGCCATGAGGGAAAGCAGGGAGTTTGTTCAGTTCCTCAGAAACTTGTTAACAGCGGCTCCTGTTGTAAACAACATGGTAGCAAAAGTTGTTATCAACCATATTATTCGCGAGTCGGAGTATTTTATTGGGATTGCCCAGGCAATTATTTACAGGCGTTAAACAATTCTGTTAAACCTAATGTTCTATACTTTTAATTACAGGAATCTTTAATTATGAATTATATAGAACATAGGATTAACATAAATCATAAGATAATATAAGATGTCTGCAAAGAGTATTATAAGATTGCAGCCCGCAGCATCCATTGCAGTATTTTCAATGTTGCACTGAGTTTTATGAAACAGCGTCTCACACACTTGAAAGAGGTGATAGAATGTATAGCTATTATAAAAACATAAAACCGTATAATACAAACGCAAGCAACAATACCTGTTACTTCAAAAGCCACCAATGCCCGTATAATGCAGCCGGACAATTTTATAATCATAATAATATGTATAATCCGTATAATATAAATCCATACCCTTGCTATGTAAACCCGTCATTCTACAATTCGGATTACTCCCAGACGCCTTCTGGTTATATGTCTTTACCTGTTGATACCGCAGCTGCAAATCCTGTTGTGCTGAAGGATTATGGCCCCGATCCGTTTACTGTTAATATTGAGGAAGCTACTTTGCACAACCGAAATTTCCGAACCGCTTTATGGACAGGTGACCATTTACAGCTAACACTAATGAGCATAAATGTTGGTGAAGATATAGGAGTTGAAATGCACCCTGATCTTGATCAATTTATCCGAATAGAAGAAGGCCGGGGTATTGTCCAGATGGGTGACAGTAGAAACAATTTTGAATATCAGCGCGAAGTGGATGATGATTATATTATAATAATTCCGGCAGGCAAATGGCATAACCTTATTAACACAGGTAATAGGCCTATAAAGCTTTATTCTATTTATGCGCCGCCGCAGCACCCGCATGGAACAGTTCATCAAACAAGATCCGACGCAATGGCTGCTGAAAGAAACCATGAATATTAAAGCCTTTCAAAATAAAACCCCCACTTTTTAAGCGGGGGTTCATTTTAACCGGGAATTGGTTTAATCTTTGGCGTCACAAGTGGCAACTCCTATTCTTGAGTCTCCCATACCATAGTAGAGGAACCATTTGCCCTTGAATTTCACTAAGCCCTCAGAGAAAACCACATTATTAACCTGGCCTGTTTTTTCAAGTTCGTGATCTACTTCAAGCACCGGGAATTCAGTTCTTTCCAGGACTATACTGGGATCTTCCAGAGAAAACAGAACTTCTCCTGTACTATATCTTTTCCATGTGTCAGCTCCGTTGTATATAAGCAAGATTCCTCCGGGTGTTATAATAGGTGTTGGACCCGGCTCCACCAGCATTGAATCAAAATACCGTTCCCCGTTCTCCTTTTTCATGTAACGAAACTCCATAACAGGTTCCGTTCTTGGTGTCCAATTGATTAAATCCTCAGAGGTTGCATAATACATATTTGTGTCCCCGAAATACATGTGGTATTTACCATTTATTTTTTGGGGAACAATGGCTCCTGATTTTGTCGCAGTAGGCCAGTCAGGCAGCATTTTACCTTTCTTCTCCCAATTATATAGATCCTTTGAAGTTGCCAGGCACAAATAGTTTGTAGTCCGTATCCAACCTGTGTAAGTCATATAGTATGTACCGTCAATTTCTACAATACGGGGGTCTTCCACGCCTGCTTTTTCATAGTCTTCCGTCGGAAACAACACCGGTTCTTTCTCTTTTACGAAATTAAAGCCATCCTCGCTTACTGCCATGCCTATATATGATGTCATATCGTGGGTCTGTGCTCTGTAAAGCAAATAAATCTTTCCGTCTTTAACAATAGCTGTCGGGTTAAGGACATTTTTTGATTCCCACTCAAAATCCCCTGATGTCAGGATTGGATTATTCTCATATTTCGTCCATGGTCCTAATTGCCATGAATCTGTATCCGCACTTGTAGAAATTTTGTTCCGGTAAAAAGTAGCTAGTAATACTGTTAATAACGCTGCAATAAGCACAACTGCGCCAAGTATAAAAATGATTTTTTTGTTTCCGCTTTTTCTACGCAACATATTCCCTCCCTTTCATTTATTACCAATTCATTATACATTATTCCTCATATATGGTCAATTATGCTTATGCACATTTCCTTTGTACAGCCACATTTGGGTTACTGTTCACAACACTGTTACCATTTTTTTACTATGCCGGAATTTAAAAGTCTGAAAAGTAACGCCACATTTACATAAAGCTGTCTATTAAGCTTCTAAGGGTTAGTTCTTTTTAATATCCTCAAGACTTGCAGGCCTTGATAAGTCTTTTTTCCTTATTTCAACTTTTTTCCTTTGGCCTGGAGTGAGGTCAAAATAATTATCACTGAATACACCGTCAAGGGACTTAAAATCAAGCTCAATATTTTTTGCAAAGGATTTTGAAGTAACTGAAATCAAAAATTTATCCTGTGCTTCTTCGATCTCTGCTTTGAGCTTTGGAGGATTAAATTCATAATATTTTGGCGGAACAAACAACACAGTGTCTGTGC
>JAAYGP010000110.1 GCA_012727625.1 Clostridiaceae bacterium | reverse complement strand
TTTATTCTGGCCCCTGCGGTAGGGCTTTTCGAACTGTACATCTTTGGAAAACGCGACAAGGGTCTGTTGATACCGATAGGTATTTTATCGGGAATGTCGCTTATATTTTTTACAATGACGTTTAATACCCTGGGTAGATTTGCAAAATATCTGATTCCGGTTTTACTTATAGTAATCGGGCTTATAATTCTCAACAAAAACAGAAGAAATGCCAATAATTTCAATGAAAGCAACAACGCACAGGATTACAACAACAGCGATTTTTAACATAGTCCGGGATGTCTGAAAGGTTCAATACCTGAACAGGCAACTCAGCATTTTACGCAAAAAGATGGCGATTATCCTTTAAGGACAGCAGCCATCTTTTTTTATTATCCGCTATATATTCATATTAACTCCCGTTTAATTTCTACCATTATGAATCCCCGAAAGAGGAAACTTTGAAAAACCCCGGTTGTTTTTATCCGTCCGGAAACCGGTTTGTTTTTACCGGCGTTTCAGCCGTTTTCAGGCAAAACGGCCGTTGACCGCTTTGTAAAACTAAGTTAAGATATTATCTGAACAATCACAAACGGGTTTATTCCGCTAAAATTTTTATTAAGTGTATTATTAATGATAAAGGATGTTTTATATGGCAGCAGTATGGTATGAGCTATTACATGTTTGCAGACAAACCGGAGCCCGGCTCGGCAGGGTTCATACACCCCATGGCAGCTTCGACACGCCGGTTTTTATGCCAGTGGGCACACAGGCTGCGGTTAAGGGAATGTCTCCCGATGAATTAAAGGAAATAGGCGCTGATATTATTCTTGGAAACACTTATCATTTGTTTTTACGCCCGGGACATGAGATTGTTAAAAAGGCCGGGGGTCTTCATAAGTTTATGAACTGGGACAGATCCATTTTAACAGACAGCGGCGGTTTTCAGGTTTTCAGTCTGGCCGATTTAAGGGATATCAAAGAAGAAGGGGTTATATTCAAATCCCATATTGACGGTTCAAAACTGTTTATATCCCCGGAAATATCCATGGAGATTCAGAATGCCCTGGGTTCTGATATTATAATGGCTTTTGATGAATGTGCACCATATCCCTGCGAATATGAGTATGCAAAAAAATCCATGGAAATGACAACCCATTGGGCAGTACGTTGCAAAAAAGCCCACAAAAATCCGGAAAAACAAGCATTGTTCGGTATTGTACAAGGCAGCACCTATGCGGATTTAAGACAGGAAAGCGCCAAACAGCTTGTCGAGCTTGATTTTCCCGGATACGCCATCGGAGGATTGAGCGTCGGGGAACCAGGGGAGATTATGAATGAAATACTTGAACAAACAGTCCCGCTGCTTCCACAGGACAAACCGCGATATTTAATGGGGGTCGGAAGTCCGGACTATCTTATTGACGGAAGCATACGCGGTGTTGATATGTTTGATTGTGTTTTGCCTTCCAGAATCGGCAGGAATGGTACTGTGTTTACATCGCATGGAAGAATAATTGTGCGGGACGCGAAATATGCAGAGGATTTCTCTCCCATAGATACGGAATGTGATTGTTATGCATGCCGGAATTTCAGCAGAGCGTATATCAGGCACTTGTTCAAAAGCGGAGAGATGTTTGGCTTAAGGCTTGCAACATGGCATAACCTTCGTTTTTTAATTAAACTTATGGAGAATATAAGGGAAGCTATAAAAAACGACTGCCTTGTGGATTTCAGAAAGGAATTTTTCACAAAATACGGGTATATAAAATAGACTTTTTTATTCAATTCCGGCCTGATTCAGTTAAAGCTCAGGTCAGATATTTTTAAATAGCGGAAACAAGAGCTTCATTTTAAAGAGCTGGTAAGTTAAAGCTCAGTAAAGCCGAAACTCGCAAAAATGCATAGGAAATATGTATGTTGCATTTTTGCTCAAACAGTCGGCTTGCTATTCCTTGCTTCTCTTTTTACATCTCCAAGCTTCATTCTGCTAAAGTTTCCTCCTGTTGCACAATATCTTTATACAGAACCTGTAAACAGTAACCGTCATTGCTCAATATCCGGGGCAGCTTTGGCATAACCTGAATCAGGTCAGGGTGTGAACAGTAACAACGTACTGACCGGGCTGGCAGTTCGTGTGAAATAAATGGTTGAATTGGCTTATGTAATTGTGTATAATGGTTCTGTGCTTTAAGAAATAAGGTTGGATGAAACTTTAAAATTTTGCTTTTTATTGTGAAAGGAGAAAAAACATATGAACTGGTTACTGTCAGCTTTTGCTGAAGGTGCTACGGCTACAGGAGGGGAAGTTCCTTTTGAAGGAAACAGCCTGATGCTGTTTTTGGTACAATTTGGGCCTATAATAATTCTTTTTGGATTAATGTATCTTATTCTTATACTGCCCCAAAAGAAAAAGGAAAAGAAAGCCCGTGAAATGATTAATCAGGCAATTGTCGGGGATAAGGTTATTTCAATAGGGGGAATTTCCGGAAAGATTATTAATATTAAAGATGACGAATTTACAATTGAATCCGGAAATGAAAGAACAAAATTTACTGTTAAGAAGTGGGCAATAAAAGAGGTTATTAAACCTATTTCAGATTAAACCTATTTCAGATTAAAACATGCGATTCATTTAAGAGATCTAAGCTTGTACCTGTTAATAAAAGAAAACCCCGGCGGGGCACTGCCGGGGTTTATTTAAAATAAAAGAAGTCTCAGGTTGAATATAAAGTTTTATATCGGAGGAATCAGTTTTGGAGGAATACCTTGCAGTAGGCAAAGTAATAAACACACACGGTGTCAGGGGAGAATTGAAAGTTTTGCCCTTAACATCAGATGTTTCGCGATTTAATTATTTAAAGCTGGTATGGGTTGAAAGAAACGGCAATTTACTACGTTTCGATGTTGAAAAAACACGGTACCATAAGCAGTATGTGCTTATAAAGCTGTATGGTGTTGATACAATGGATAAAGCCCGGGAGTTTAAAGACTGTTATCTGAAAGTGGATCGGGAAAATGCCCGGCCATTGGACGAAGACGAATATTTTATAGCGGATTTGATTGATTGTGAAGTATACGAAAACGATACTCTGCTGGGCACTGTTACGGACGTATTGCAGGCCGGCGGTAATGATTGCTACGTGGTTAAAGGAAAATTATACGGGGAGATCCTGATACCCGCTGTTCAATCAGTTGTGCATAAGGTTGATATCGGGAACAGGAAGATATCTGTTTCACTGCCTGAGGGGTTGGTAAATAAAAAATGATATTTGATATATTAACTCTGTTTCCGGAAAGCATTGACAGGTTTTTATCTGAAAGCATAATAGGCAGAGCCCGTGAAAAGGGCATTATAACAGTAAGAACCCATAATATAAGGGATTATTCCAAAGACAAGCATAAAAAAGTCGACGATTATCCCTATGGTGGCGGTACCGGAATGGTAATGACGCCACAGCCGATATATGACGCATGGAATCACGTTATAAAGGGGCTGAAGTATAAACCCAAAACCATATACATGAGTCCGCAGGGAAAAGTGTTAACCCAGAAAATCGCCAATGATCTTAAAAACGAAAATCATATTGTAATCCTGTGCGGGCATTATGAGGGAGTTGATGAACGCATTATTGAAGAGATAGTTGATATGGAAATTTCCATCGGCGATTATGTTTTGACAGGCGGCGAGCTTCCGGCTATGGTTCTTGTTGATTGTGTAAGCAGGCTGGTTGAAGGGGTTTTGCCGTCAGAAGACGCTTTTTCCCAGGAATCCCACTATGACGGGTTGTTGGAGTATCCGCAGTATACGCGTCCGCCTGAGTTTTTATCAAGAAGTGTGCCGGACATCCTGTTGTCAGGACATCATGCTAACATACAAAAGTGGCGCGAGGAGCAGAAACTGGAAAGAACACGCAGAAAAAGACCCGATTTATACAGAAAGTATATGCAAAAACTCAAACGGGACGAAAAAAAGGGCCCGGAGCATAAATGAAAAGCATTGATTATATTATACTGATTAATATGTGAGAGGGGTTTTTTTGAAACAGATCAGAAAAAAAGAACCATTGGCGTTTCGTATGATGCCAAGGACACTGGATGAATTTATAGGGCAGGAGCATATTGTCGGAATAGGTAAGCTACTGAATCGCATGATTAAGGCAGACAGAATTTCGTCAATAATTCTTTATGGACCTCCCGGAACCGGAAAGACTTCTCTTGCCCGAATTATTGCCAATACAACCAAATCAGTTTTCCACAAACTAAATGCGGTTACAGCAGGCGTTAAGGATATAAAACAGATTGTTGAAGAAACTGAAAATGAGTTTTTAAATCCCTCGGGCAGATGCGTTCTGTTTATTGATGAAATCCACCGTTTTAATAAATCCCAGCAGGATGCGCTGCTTCCATATGTTGAAAACGGTCTGGTGGTTTTAATTGGAGCAACTACTGAGAACCCTTTTTTCGAAGTAAACAAGGCATTAATATCACGTTCAACGGTTTTTATGCTTAAGCCATTGTCTGAAGAGAACATTGTGGATATTTTAAAGCAGGCCCTTAACGATAAAGAGCGCGGATTTGGAAATCTTGATATAGAAATTGAACCGGAAACCCTTTTACTTCTGGCAAGGTTGTCTGGCGGGGACGCAAGAGTTGCGCTTAACGCGCTTGAACTTGCGGTATTAACCTCTGAAACTGATCCAGGCGGCAGGTATATTATTAATGATGCAGTAGTTGAAGAATGTATCCAGAGGAAAGTTGTCAGATTCGACAAATCTTCAGACGCTCATTATGACAACATAAGCGCTTTTATAAAATCAATGCGCGGAAGTGATCCTGACGCGACATTGTTTTATCTTGCCCGGGCGCTTTATGCAGGTGAAACTCCTGAGTTTCTGATCCGCAGGATTATTATATGTGCCTCGGAGGATGTGGGAATGGCCAATCCCCATGCGTTAACAGTGGCCGTTGCGGCCGCCCAGGCAATCGAACGGATAGGTATGCCTGAGGCAAAGCTTCTTTTGGCTCATGCGGCAGTAATGGTTGCTACAAGCCCGAAATCAAATTCATGCTATAAAGGCATAAAAGCCGCAATGTCAGACATTGAAACGAAAAACACAGGTGAGGTGCCAATGCATCTTCGCAATGCGCCTGTTGCCGGGATGTCGGAATTGGGCTATGGAAAGGGATATTTGTATGTCCACGATTATCCGGGTAATATTGTTGATCAGGAATACATGCCAGCTGAAATGAGAGGAACAATATACTACAATCCTTCGAAAAATGGTTATGAAGCAAAAATACATGACTGGCTGGAAAAGCGGAGAAAAAGAGTATCTGAACAGGAAGCCGAATGAACAGAACCGGATATGAAAAAATTATGTCAGGCGGTTCTGAAATTGCGGGGTTTTAAAACTTTTAAGGAACATTCAGAAATATTGAAAGTACAATTATCATACTGCTTTAAACTTGTGGTGGTAAAAACATTTTTAGGGCACGAAATGTATGGACTTGTACTTAAGACAGCGAAAGTCTGCATGAAACATAAAAAAGGATGAATTGAAATGAAACAAAGAATTATTGCCTGGATAGCCCTTGTTTTATTTTTGCTCATTGTTATTAATATATTGTTTATTCATATATATGTAACTGAAAGCGTTATTGTTTTTATGCTCTATTTCTTTTATTTCTTCTTTGTCCGTAACAGGAACAGCTTTTTGTACTACGCACGTGAAATGCCTGATCCGGAAAGCGAAAAAGGTTGTGAAGATGCCGGTTCGAACACAGATCTGATTGCTTCTGATGAAACGAAAAAAACACTAAACACTTCTTATGGAGAGAAAAACACAGAGGTGGTTGTTTCTGATGAAGCAAAAAATAATGATAAGTCTGACGTATAAACTTGTAAAAAGCAAATGCTTCTTTTGAAATAAAAGTGATTGTCAAGGTATGATGTTTTAAAAAGGATGTGTTTATATTGAAACAAAAAAAGGATTTGTCCCAACTGCTAAGGGAGAAAGGATACAAAATAACGGCGCAACGTAAAGCTGTTCTTGACGTGGTTGAAGCTCATGACGGAGAGCATTTGAGCAGCCAGGAAATATATGATCTGGTCAGGAAGAAATTTCCTGAAGTTGGAGTTGCAACAATATACAGAACCTTACCTGTTCTTGAGGAGCTGGGATTTATTTATGCCGTTGATTTTGAAGACGGATGTACGCGTTACGAGCTCCATCGGACAGGTCAAACCCACAGGCATCATCATCTTTTGTGTGAAAGATGCAAAAAAATAACCGAGGTTGAGGATGATCTTCTTGAAGAAATTGAGGACAAAATATACGGGAACTATGGTTTTAAAATAAAGGATCACAGGGTAAAATTCTATGGTTTATGCAAGGAATGCGATAATAAGGACAATAAAGACAATAACGATGGTTTCGATACTTAAGACGACAATTAAAAAGCCTTTAAAGGCTTTATTTTTTTGGCATAATTAATGGACTTGTTCAATATATTATAACAACGGAAGCAATTGCTTCTGTAATTACAAGCGCATTCAGTCTGTAAGATGTGGCACCAGCCATAACCTGCAGCCGGAAGCTACAAAAGTTTTGTCATCCTGTTGGTACAGCCCGTATTATTGTATTTGAAATCAAAGGTAATTCTATAGTAATTCAAACAAAGGGGGATACGTTGTGGAAAGAGATTACAGGATCTATGAAGATATAGCCCAAAGAACGAACGGCGATATTTACATTGGCGTTGTCGGGCCTGTAAGAACCGGTAAATCAACTTTTATTAAAAAGTTTATGGATGGTCTGGTTATCCCAAACATTCAAAACCAATATGAACGCGAGAGAGCAATAGATGAAACACCCCAGAGCGGCTCGGGCCGGACTATTATGACCACAGAACCAAAATTTGTGCCAAATGAGGCCGTCACAGTTACCATGGACAATAATGCCATAATGAATGTAAGGCTTGTCGATTGTGTCGGATATCTTGTAAAAAGTGCCCTGGGCTATATGGAGGATGAGTTACCCCGCATGGTTCGCACACCATGGTTTGAACACGAGATTCCATTCCAGGAAGCAGCTGAGATTGGCACACGAAAAGTAATACGGGAGCATTCTTCAATCGCTATAGTAATGACCACAGACGGATCGTTTACAAATGTACCGAGAGATGAATACGAAGAGGCTGAAGAAAAAGTCATAAAAGAGCTTGAGGAAAGCAAAAAACCTTTCATTATTATATTGAATTCAGCAAGGCCGGATAATCCGGAAACAAGGCTAATGGCTGAAGAACTGACGGCAAAATACAACAGACCGGTTATACCGCTGGACTGCATTAATATGACTGTAAGAGATATAAATTATACCATGCAGACAATTCTTTTTGAGTTTCCTGTCAGGGAAATTGCCGTAGATATTCCCAGATGGGTTACAAGGCTGGATTGCCGTCATTGGCTCAGAAATGACATTATAAACGCTCTTCGGGAAGTAATGGTTGATAACGCAACGGTACGGCAGATTAATAATAATGTTTGCATGCTGAACAATTTTGATTTCATAAAAAACGGGCGCATTGCGGAAATGCAGCTCGGTCAGGGTAGGATAAACGTGGAGCTGAATATGGCAGACGGTCTATTCTACGAAATTCTGAACTCTGAAACAGGACTGAATATAAAAGGAGAGCATGAATTGTTCAGTGTATTGAAAGAGTTGTCCGGAATAAGAACAGAGTATAAAAAAATCGAATATGCTCTTCATGAAGTCAAGACCAAAGGCTATGGCGTTGTAACTCCCCAACTGGATGAATTGACGCTGGAGCCGCCTGAAATTATAAGACAGGGAAGCAGGTTCGGTGTTAAGTTAAGAGCAAGCGCTCCGTCAATACATATGATCCGGGCTGACATTGAAACTGAAATAGCGCCTTTGGTTGGTTCAGAGAGACAATCGGAAGAACTGGTCAACTATTTGCTGCGGGAATTTGAGGGCCAGCCGGAGAAATTATGGGAGTCCAATATTTTTGGAAAATCGTTATATGAATTGATAACAGAAGGCTTGCAAAACAAACTGTATAAGATGCCTGAGGACGCTCAAATGAAACTCCAGGAAACATTACAAAGAATAATAAACGAGGGAAGTGGAGGGTTAATCTGTATTATACTCTGATGAAATTTATAGTCTTAACAGCTCGGAGAATGACTTGTAAAGCGGTTAACCTGCATTATACCATAAACATTGCATTTAAACAGCTGCCACCTTGCTCCAAAGGCTGCGGTTGATTCCCGCCATGTTGTGATTATTGCGTAACAGGCATATTTTAGCCGTATCCGGATGGCTAATCCGGATATATACCACGGCTATGAACTTATCATGACAGATAAATAAAATCAGCACTTCTTTTGCCCGGCTCTTTCCGGGCTTTTTTTATAAAACAAACATTAAGCTAAAATGTGCTGGTTCTGTTCTATACATACTGTGAATTAAATGAAAGGATTGGAGGAATAGAGCTCTTGTTTCCCGTCAATAGCTGAATTATGGTGTAATTATAATATAGTTGGTTTTTATTTCTTTTAAGTGGTATAATATGATTGATTATTTATCAGGAGTGCGCCCGAAAAGTCAGGTAAGCAGATTTTTGTTTTTAATCAGCAAAATCTGAAGAACCACCGACACCTGAACACTTATGTACTTTCAAATATACAAAAAGAAAGATTGGTGGAAAAAAATTATGTGGCTTTTCGAATGCACTCCTGAAGTAATGTGGTTCATGAAAGGGGATTATTACTATGGATCTGGAAAAAACAAAGGGACAACAGCTTTTAGACGAGCTGGGCTATAAAACTAAAAGTGCCTGGGAAAATGTAAAAGACAGGGAAAAAATATTTAACTTCTGCAATGATTATAAGGCATTTTTGGACAATAGCAAAACAGAACGGGAATATGTAAAAGAAGCAGTCAAAATAGCGGAAAAGCTTGGTTATATTGATCTTGACAAGGTTGTCGAAGAAAATTTGCCTGTGAAAGCAGGAGACAGGTTATTCCGTGTTATCAGAAATAAAGCCGTTGTTTTTGCTGTCATCGGAAAAAAGCCTTTAGATAAAGGTACACGTATGCTGGGAGCCCATATAGATTCACCAAGGCTTGACCTAAAACAAAACCCGTTATATGAAAACACCGATATGGTGTTCATGAAAACCCATTATTACGGTGGGATAAAAAAATACCAATGGCTTGCGATACCTCTTTCACTTCACGGTGTCATCATAAAAAAGAACGGGGAAGTTGTTAATATCAGAATTGGTGAGAATGATAACGATCCGGTGTTTACAATAACGGATCTGCTGCCGCATCTTGCATCTGATCAGATGGATAAAAAAATGAAGGATGCTGTAACAGGGGAAAGTCTTAATTCACTTGTAGGTTCCATTCCTTATGACGACAAGGATGTAAAGGAAAAGGTTAAGCTTAATATTTTAAAATTTCTGAATGAAAAGTATGGAATCATAGAAGAGGATTTGATTTCATCAGAGCTTGAACTGGTGCCTGCCTTTAAGGCAAGGGATGTTGGACTTGACAGGAGTATGGTTGGCGCGTATGGTCAGGATGACCGGGTTTGTGCATATACATCCATGATGGCTCTGTTTGATCTTAAAAATCCTGAATATACATCAATCTGCGTTCTTACGGATAAAGAGGAAATTGGAAGTGTTGGCAATACAGGCGCCAAATCACGTTTCTTAGAGGATTTTATTGCGGATTTGTGTTTCTTAACATCAAGTAATTATTCAGACATTCTTGTCAGGCGATGCCTTAATAATTCCGTTATGTTGTCTGCGGATGTTAATTCTGCTGTGGATCCAAACTTTGAGGGTACACATGACAAGCTTAATGCGGCGTATCTTGGAAAAGGCGTAGCTGTTTTAAAATATGGAGGCTCACGTGGGAAATCCGGTGCATCAGATGCTCATGCCGAGCTTGTTGCAAGGGTAAGAAAGGTTTTTAACAGCAATAACATTCCATGGCAGACTACTGAGCTGGGTGCTGTAGATAAAGGCGGCGGGGGAACAATAGCAATGATGGTTTCAAACCTCGGCATAGATGTTATAGATTGCGGAGTACCGGTTCTAAGCATGCATTCGCCATTTGAAACCACAAGCAAAATAGATATCTATGCTGCTTATAAAGGATTTAAAGCTTTTTTAACGGATTTCTGACACAAATAGCATAATCAAAATTTGTTAATAAAACTTAACAAACTGTCTATATGGCAATACAGAGGGCATTCAGGCCCTCTTTTTTTATGCCGGGCTATGGCGGTATTAACAGAAAAATGTTATTATATTTTTAGGCTATGTTGCGGAAAGGAGAATTGTTATGAAAAAAACAGCTTTCTTTTTGATTGCTCTGGTTTTGCTGTTGCTTATGTCTTATTCCGCATTTGCAAAGTATAATATAGTCAAAGGCGAAGTTAACGTATATGTAAATGATTCGAAGATTATATTTGACACGCAACCGGTTTACATAAATAATCGCACAATGGTTCCCATAAGAGGCGTGTTTGAAGCCATGGGAGCAACTGTGGAATGGGACAATAACAGAAAAATCGTAACAATTGAAAAAGATATAAAGATTCAGGTTCAGCTGGACAATCCAAAGGCATTGGTTGACGGTGAAACGGTGATAATGGATGTGCCTCCGGCAGGGATTGACGGGCGAATACTTGTCCCGGTTCGTTTTATCAGTGAGGCCCTTGACGCTGAAGTTGAATGGGTGAATTCCACAAAAACGGTATTTATAAAATCAGATTACAAAAACGCGGATTCAGGAAATATTCAAAACTGGGGTAAGTTTTCATCGGATGAAACCTGGAATTACTATATAATTAATGATTACGTGCTTCTTCGGGAAAATAAAAACTCAAGGAAGCTGGAGAAAGTTGCCGACTATATTGTCGGCGATTTACATATAAACGATGAATGGATTTATTGCGTTGGTATTGATAAAGGCATTAAAAAGCCTGTCCGGATTAATAAAATTACCAGGGAAAAAGAGGTAATTGCAGACTTTTCAGTTGATTCTGTACTGGTTGTTAACAACTGGGTATATTACAGCATCTCAGAAGATGAAACCATACTTTATCGTACAAAAACAGATGGTTCTGCAACAGAGAAAATTTTGGAAAATGGAGATTTTTCTCCGAAAAGCTGGTTGGTTCATGACGGGTGGATTTATTTCAGAAATTTAAAGGATAAAAGCATTTCCCGTGCCAGAACAGACGGCTCTGAGATAACAAAACTGACAGAATTATATGTTGCCCCCGTCAGCGTTGGAAACACTCAGGTGTCTGATGAATACAGTTTAGAAATTAAACTTATTGATAAGGATTATATATACCTTTTGCTTGAGAATGCGGGTTATATGGGAAAAACCTATTATACACCCGGTGTGTACCGTGTGCCGGTTAAGGGCGGAAGCCCCGTGATCATTACTGAAAATGTTCCGGTTTCAATTAATATGGACAAACAGTGGCTTTACATGGCTGTTGAAATTAATAACAGATACAGGCTGGTAAAGGTTAGTAAAAGCGGAAGTGAATTAATTACAATAAACGAATACAAACAGAATGATATTCCGAAAAATATTTATATAAATGACTCAACTCTTATTTATTCATTGCTTCGGGGCACCGACGAAATGGATGAGCTTTTCTTTATAATAAGCTCACAGGGAGGCAATATTTCAACTTTTTCCACTATATATGGCAATGATTATTATAGGGTTAAAGAGATTTTAACAGCAGCATCCGCTGTAAATGAAAAACTTGACAGCTACAGCATGCTTCAGATATCAACTTCAGGAAAAGATACAGGCAAAAATATAACAAGCGAAAAAAAAGTAAGTAATGCACAATCCTTGTATTACCAAAGGATTAAACAGGATGACCGGGAAGACTATATTATGGCATGGGTTGATAAAATGTACCTGTACTCAAAATATGGGGATGAAACCCAATGGAACATTGAGGAATCCCCTCTGTCCGGCAAATCAAAACTTCAGTCAGTTTTCGATTATATTCAACCAACACAGGAGTTATGCAACAACTTAAACCTTATAAGCGAATACGGAAAGTATGTGTTAAAGGGAAAGGGAGCATTTACCGAGATCATTGGCAAGCTTATTGAAAGCGATATTCTGGTTTATGATTACAGCAACAGCTTTATAGATTCAATTAGTCTTGAAATTGCAATTAATCGCAACAGCAATTTTACAGAAGAGGTGACACTTGAGATAAATTACTATGACACAATAGATGCAAAATCATATACAGACAGATATCAATTTGTCGCCGGCCAGTTCAACAGTATTTACATTAACAGACCACCCGAGCTTTTTCAGGCTGTAAATGATAAAAACAGGGCTGTGAATAATATTGAGCACGGCAAAAAAAAGCTGAATGAGGGCAAATATGATGATGCTATTGCATTGTTTGACATTGCAATAGGATTATACGCAAAAGCATATGATGCATATCTTTATAAAGGGGAAGCACTGTACCGCCTGGGTAAATATGAGGAGGCAATATTAACCTATGATCAGTATATCAAGCTGAATCCAAAGGATATTGAAGCTCTTACGCTTAAAGGGATGTGCTATCTTAAGCTTGGTAATTTAAACAGAGCGGAAATGCTGGCAAAAACCGTTCTTCAGACTGATGAAAACAGTGTAAAGGCTTATAATCTTGCAGGAGACATTGCGTTTGAAAGAGAAGATTACGGTATGGCCTATGAGTATTACAACAAAGCAATTACTCTCGATCCGTACTTTTATGATTCACATATTCAGATAATTAATGTGCTTTTCAATGCACGAAATTACACAAAATGTATAAGTTCTGCCGATGAGTTTTTAAAGCGGTTTCCGGGGGACAGGAATATATTGTTCACAAAGGCAAGATGCCTGTCATACCAGGGTAATTCCATTGATGCTATTGAAGTGTTCAAGGAAATTTTACTGTTTGATCCGTCCAATGATTTTGTCACAATGACCTATATCGCATTGGAGTATGAGAATCTTCAGGATTATTCAAAAGCCAGGGAATTCGCAGAAAGAGCCCAGGCGGTATATGCAGACTATAGTTTGCTGAAATATTTGATTCAAAAACTTGAATATGATATTTCAACAAGCCCGGGACAAAAGCTGATTGATTTTTTAAGGAACAACTACCTTTATTACAATGAATCAGTTGAGCTAAAAAAGGCTCTGGATAATTTTATTGCTAAAGGCAACAATTTTAATACAGGTGATGTAAGAGAGCTTATCGAAGCAATAAAAAGCCCGGAGGACACCTCAACTTCAATAATAACAGGCGTAGACTTCAAAAGCCTTTTAAATTACAATGATAAATCATTTATGGAAGTAAAAGAGGAAACTGATGCCATTTATATCAAAATTAATAGTTTTACCAATAAAAGCGGCTTAAAATTCTCAGAATATATTCAAAGCTTAACTGACACAAAAAATAAAACCCTTTTGCTGGATTTAAGGGACAACACAGGCGGGTTATCGGCAGAAGCCAATGCAATGCTGGATGCATTGCTGGGTGAGTGCAACGCAAGCTACCTTATAGATCGTGACGGATATATGAATGTGTTCAATTCCGATAAAAATCATGTTGCTTTCAAAAAAATTGGCGTTCTGGTAAATGAAAACACTGCAGAAAGTTCAGAGTTATTGGTACTTGGACTTAAGACCTACCTGAATAATGTGACAATAATCGGAAGAAAAACAATGGGGAGAGGAACAGGTCAGATTCTTTACCTGGACAGGGTAAAGGAATATGCAATATTCCTGGTTAATCACTATTGGAATGTTAAACAGGAGAATATACATGGCAAAGGAATTATGCCTGATATAGCGGTTGACGATAACGAAACGGATTTAAGCGAAGCCATTGAGCTTTTTCTGAAAGGTTCCTGAATACATTTTTGTTCCTTTATCGAGCATGCCAGAACTGCTAAATGTGATAAAATATGAATTGTCATATTGAGTTTTGGTATTAAATGTCATGATTTTATCTTTCATTACCAATTTGACTGGAAGATCAATGACGGCTCATGGATGTTTGATCAAACAAGTTATTTTCGGGGAACCAAACCATCCGCCGTATTCTTCGCGCAATAAACATTATCA
>JAAYGP010000109.1 GCA_012727625.1 Clostridiaceae bacterium | reverse complement strand
TTTTGCCGTTTTGTCTGTCTTAATTTCTGGTATCATTATATCCTTTGAGGAACTTCTTCATTTACATTCGCATTATCATCATCGGTCAGCATGGGATTCTTCCAAATCCCATGGTACACTTTTATTTACATCCAATTTTCCCTCTTATCAACCATGGGTTTTGGTAACTGTTACGCCCTGATTCACTTACTGATCAGGTCAAATACTGTGTACTAGCGGAAACAAGAGCTTCATTCCGCTAAAGTTTCTTTACTATATGCACAATATCTTTTAACAGAACATGTGGACAGTAACAGACTTTTCAGAGTTTGGGATGAAAAGACCTTATCCATGTCCTCATTCGCTGGCTTTATAGTTATAAACAGGCTTTATAATATAGAGCACTTCAACAGTATTCTGAATATTATCAATGATTTCCTCCATGGGCTTATAGGCTAAAGCACATTCATCCAATGTTGCTCTGCTGACAGTGGTGGTATATATTCCCTCCATTGTTTTTTTAAATTCTTCAAGGCTGATGGTTTCCCTGGCTTTTCTCCTGCTCATAAGCCTCCCCGCTCCGTGAGGTGCGGAATAATTCCAGTCTTTATTGCCTTTGCCAACGCATATAAGACTTCCGTCCCGCATATTTATCGGAATTAGCACTCTTTCGCCGTTTCGTGATGAAATAGCCCCTTTTCTTAAAATCATACTGTCCAAATCAATATAGTTATGTATGGTTGTAAACTGTTCTTCTGTTTCAAGTCCCATTCTGTTTATAATTTCGTCAACGATGGCCTTGCGGTTATATACGGCATACTGTTGCACTATTTTCATATCATGCAGGTAGTTGTTAAAACTTTCGCCCTGTACATAGGCTAATTGTTTGCTGATCCTGACAGGACTGATTTTCTTAATTTCATCCTGGATTTCTTTCTCACGTCCCTCTGCTTTCAGTTTTTTAGCAATCTTAGCCTTAATCCTGTTTATATCAGTAATTTCCTTATAGGCCAGTTTCTGATAATATTCTGCAACCTGCTTTCCCAAATGCCTGCTTCCGGAATGGACAACCAGATATAACGCTCCATCCCTGTCTTTGTTGATTTCTATAAAGTGATTACCACCTCCCAGAGTACCAACACTCAATCGCGCCCTATCAAGATTGACATGTTTTTTACAGACTAAACCATCCAAATCTATATACTTAACATACTTATGCTGTTTTTTTCTGATGTCAAAACCTGAAGGAATAGAATCATAAATTACTTTGTCCAGTTTTTCGAAGTCAATTTCCTTTTGCTTAAGTTTTATGGTTTCCATGCCGCAGCCTATATCCACACCAACCAGATTTGGCACAATCTTATCAGATATTGTCATGGTTGTGCCAATGGTACATCCTGCACCGGCATGGACATCAGGCATAATCCTTATAACACTGTCTTTAACAAACTCCTGATTGCATAATTCAATTATCTGGGCCTTTGCCTTAGTTTCCAAATTGTCAGTGAATACTTTGGCGGTATTATATTTCCCTTTAATCTCAATCATGTCATCCCCCGACTCATACAAGCTTTATATAAAACTGTTGACTCCAGATATGAAAATTCCCGGCCATCAAATTTTTCATTTGTCTCATTAATCAGATATTCAAACAGTTCATTATCTGTTTTGGTTTTCTTCATCTATATGTCCTTCCTTATTATTCAAGTTTAAAATTAACCATAATAGGTAACATACAGGCCGTTTACAACATCAGCTATAACCATATCCCCGTATATAACAAAGACCATTAAAACAATATTCCTGTATCCCCCGGATAATGATTTATCAAGTGTTTCAAGTGTTGGATATTTAACCTGTACCCCAAAATGGTTCAGTACCAGATGATGATACATTTAATATGCAATTGTTATAATCAGGATATGCCAGTTTCACTTTAAGCTTACTCCCTGAAATTTATTAATTCATGCCAGGTTATCTTCATTCTAAGATAGACCCCATTCTTTATGCAGCGATTCGTTATTCCTGCTCACTCTCTTTGATTATGGATCGCTTTTCTTATTATGATTTGAGTCTGCCATATTGTTATTAAATTGGCAAGTTGTTTTTCTCTCTGTATTCATAACTTACACTCTGTTTTGCTGGATAGGTCAACGCAGCATTTATACAGAAAGCAAAGCAAAAGCTTCATGCAATATCAGAAGGGATCTTAGAAAATTAACCGTACAATTACATTAATATTACAATTTCATGAAGTCACGAACTATATTTTAGCAATTCAGTCTATATCAATAAAGACGCATAAAATTGCAAACAATAAACTTTGAAGACAAGGGGTTGATATCATGAAAAAAGCATTCTTAATAGTAATACTTACATTGTTATTTTCCTCACTTTTCAGTCAGTTCATATTTGCGGACAATGAATTGAACATTATTCTTGATGGGCATAAATTTGAACTTCTAACGCCGCATACTTTTAAGGCAAACAGAACAATGATTACTGCCGACTCGGGATTATTCGGAAAAATCGGAGCTGAAGCCAGTTATGATGAGGCAAAAGGAAAGCTCTGGATAGAAGGAGAATATTCAAAGGTGGAACTGACTATTAATGAGCCGGTTATATACATACACAGGAAATATGATTTTACCGGCATACCTCTTACAGTTGAGATGGATGTTGCACCGTTTATCGAAAACAACAAGGTTTATATTCCGCTGCGCTTTGCTCTTGAAAGCCTGGATATGATTGTGGATTGGGATGGCATAAACAAAGCGGTTCTGATTACATCAAACAAAAAACAGAATATAACCCCTGTTGAAACTCCTGCGGAATATAAAGAATTGGGCACTGGCGAAATTCCCGGTGAACTGACCGGATGGGTTGAAGCAAACAGCAGGGAGCGCGGTATTTATTTCAAGATTTTAAACGGTAAAACCTATATATTAATCTGTGCAGGGGAAAAACCAACCGGCGGTTATTCCATACAACTGGACGGTGTAACTATGGTTGCCCCCGGAAGTATTTATATTACTGCAGAAGTAATCAGTCCGTCACCTGATATGATGGTTACCCAGGCAATAACATATCCCTGCATTCTGATAGCTGTTGATGATGATAAAATCAGCCAGGTTGGCGGCACAATAGATGGCTATTCATATAATTTGCCCAAAACAACTGTTGATTTTGAAGTTCTTGATACTGTTAAGATGACCTCAGACAGCAGGCTTTGGGACTGGATTCAGAAAAATGTGGGGCTTTCCGGAATTGCTTTTACCCGTATTGATAAGGATGTATATGTATATGTTGGCGCCGGAGAGAAACCAACAGGCGGATATTCCATTGACATCATCAATGTTATCCGGCAAAAACCTGACGAAGCATATGTCTTTGCTGTATTAAACAACCCGGAACCCGGCATGCCTGTTACTCAGGCGATAACATACCCATATGCAGTAATCCGGTTAAGCCAGGAATCAATCACTAATGTCCATGGTGAAATCAAAGATGCGCCAAAGACCATAAAAAGTGTTGGCGCTGCCATTTCACCTGAAGATATCACGGATATATCCTTATACAACCTGATGGATGAAAAAATAAAAACATACGCCAGGGAAGAATATGCCGCAATTGCTGAAGCATTTAACAATGCAAGGATTGATGATTCATTCTATATTATGATACTGGCTGGCAACAAACTCACTATAAGTTTAAAGGATGGCACAACCATACAAATAACAAGCTATGGCTCTGAAACCAATATTGTTGCCATAAAAAGCGGGCCTGATGGAAAAGCTCAAAGCTGGCACCTGATATGTCCTGAAATTGCAAAGATTCTTTTGAGCGAAATCAAGTAGCTAAGTAACCCCCTTAATTCAACATATACCGGATTGGAAAATATTCCAATCCGGCTTTTTTAAAGTTTTATGTGCCCTGGAAAGTAAAACCGAAACTCATTTTGATGTTGCTGTTGTTCTGTGCTTTTTGCATTGTCCGGATTTACTTCTTCGGAAAACCAAGTTGTGTTTTCACCGCTGTGAGTTCTGTAATGCCAATCACGCTTTCTGATTCAAGAATTTAACTATGGCTTTTTAAAAAATTTCATAAAGCGCTTTTTCCCAATCTTCATAACATCGCCGCAGTTTATTATTTTGTCTGCATCGTCCCAAACTAATTTTTCACCGTTAAACTGAACTCCTCCCTGATTTACCAATCGCATAAATTCGCTTTTCTTTTGACAAAACCCATCTCGATAAGAGCAGGTATAATGCCAGCTATTGTAACCTGACCTGTATTGACGAAAACCTCAGGTATATCGTCCGGGATTCCCTTTTTAGCAAATGCTTTGTCATAGTACTCAACTGCTTTTTTTACATCCTCAGGAGCATGGTAAAGGCTTACAATAATTCTGGCCAGGCGAAGCTTAACATCTCTGGGGTTTGCGCCATTATCAAGTTCAGCCTTTATTTTGTCAATTTCATCGGGATGCTTATCGGTTGCCAGCTCAAAGTATTTGATAGTAAGATCATCCGGTACTTCCATAACCTTTTTGAACATAATCCCGGCTGGTTCGTTTATGCCGATGCTCATATCTGTTTTGACTTCCTCTCCGCCCTGAAAGACGAGAGATTCCTGCTTTTTAATGTATCACAGCATTTGCATAGCTTCAATGGCTTTAGCCGCTATGTTTTTAGCTGTAAGCCCATATAATTCGAACAGCTCATTTGGCTTTCCGGATTTCCCAAACTTATCCATTATCCCAACCATTTTTACAGGTACAGGATATTCACTACAAACGACTTCGGCAACAGCGCTTCCAAAACCGCCCATAATCGTGTGTTCTTCCGCTGTGACAATGCATCCGGTCTCTTTTGCCGCTTTAATTATTATTTCCCTGTCAATAGGTTTAATTGTATGGATATCTATTACTCTTGCATTAACGCTTTCCTCTTCCAGAAGTCTGGCAGCTTCCAGCGCATACTGAACCATAAGTCCGTTGGCTATAATGCTGACATCTGTTCCGTCTTTAAGCAGTTTCCCTTTGCCTAATTCAAACTATTCATTTTCATCGTATATAACAGGAACACTTAAGCGCCCGAGCCTTATATATACCGGGCCTTCATGTTCAATGGCGGCTTTTACGGCAAATCTGGCGCTTACCGCATCAGCCGGGGCCAACACTGTCATATTCGGTATTGATCTCATCAGGGCAATATCTTCAATAGCCTGGTGCGAAGCCCCATCCTCACCGACGGAAATTCCCGCATGGGTTGAACCGATTTTTACATTCAAATTAGGGTAGCATATTGAATTTCTGACCTGTTCAAAGGCCCTCCCTGATGCAAAGATTGCAAAAGAGCTGGCAAAAACAATTTTCCCGCAGGTTGCCAGACCGGCGGCTATACACATCATGTTCCCCTCTGCAATTCCAACGTTAATATGGCGCTCGGGATACTTTTTCTTAAATATATCTGTTTTTGTAGATTTAGATAAGTCCGCATCCAAAACTACTATTCTTTCATCCGAACCAAATTCAGCCAAAGCTTCACCATAAGCCTGACGAGTTGCTATTTTTTCTGCCATATATATTCGCCCTCCATTTAATGTTCACATTCAAACAATGCATATTTTTTTATAAAGTTTTATTATTCAAGGGATGCAATGTATTCATCCAGCTCGGCCAAAGCCCTGTCGCGTTCGTCAGGTTTTGGAGCCACGCCATGCCATCCTGCCTGGTTTTCCATAAATGAAACACCCTTACCCTTGATCGAATGGCAAACTATCATATTGGGTTTGCCTTTTTGCTTTTTTGCGTTCTCAACAGCTTCTTCGATCTGATTAAAATCATGGGCATCTATTGACTGAACATACAAGCCGAATGCTACGAATTTGTCTGCTATGGGCTCAGGGTTCATAACCTCGGTTATCTTACCGTCAATCTGGAGCCCGTTGTAATCAACAAAGCAAATCAGGTTATCAAGTTTATAATGGGCTGCTGCCATGGAAGCTTCCCAAACCTGGCCCTCCTCAAGTTCACCGTCACCCATACCCACGAAAACACGGTAACTCATCTTGTCCATTTTTCCTGCCAGGGCCATGCCAACTGCAACAGATATGCCATGAGCCAGCGAACCTGTTGACATATCAACACCGGGTACGGTACTCATATTGGGATGCCCTTCCAGATAGCTGTCTGTTTTGCGCAGTGTGATAAGATCCTCTTTCGGGAAGAAACCTCTTTCCGCCAGAGTTGAGTAAAGCGCAGGAGCACAATGACCCTTTGACATAACAAACCTGTCCCTGTTGGGCATTTTAGGATTCTTAACGTCAATATTCATCCCCTTAAAGTATAAATAGGTCATTACGTCAGTAATGGACAATGAACCTCCGGGATGTCCGCTGCCGGCGGCACAGGTTGCATTGATGATTCCTTTTCTTATATTTGCGGCTGTTCTTTTTAACTGCAATATTTCTTTTTGTTCCATAAACACAGTCCTTTCTTACGCGAATTGCTTGTTATAGATTTATGAAATTTATGTATGTACGAGCTTATAGCTAAATTATAACCGAATTAAGCTGAATCGTCCAACTGCTTTCTTCATTTTCCGTTCTGGTAATAAATCAGTAATAAGTCCCTGCGAATACTGACAGTCAGTAAGAAATCCCGTCAACTGTAGGCTGCGGCGTGCTTTTACCTGCACTTTACTCATTATACCACAGCGTAATATATTTCTTCAATTAAAGACCAGCTATTAAATCAAGAACTAAAATGAACGGTTACTGTCCGGGCCCTGGTGCTTTCTGTGGCCTCGATGATTACCCCGGTCATTTAGAGCTTTCAGACGAGGTGGCAAGGATAAAGGAACAGCTCAAGGCAATCCGCCATATAAACGAAGGCAGAGCAACCCTGAAGAAACAATAGAAAGATACTTTAGCGGAATGAGGCTATTTTTGATTGTATTGCAGAAATACAATTAAGCTGAAATTGAAACTTGTTATTGGCATGACAAGCAAATCATCCAGGGGGAATAAACGTACAGTATAGCCGTTTT
>JAAYGP010000108.1 GCA_012727625.1 Clostridiaceae bacterium | reverse complement strand
CCAATGATATTTTTGATGATTTCGTCAGGGATCCAAAGGACATAAAAATAGCAAGAAGATTTACGCTGTATTATCTTGACACAACCGAGAGGATAGTAACAAAATATTATCAGCTGAGCAATGTGCCATATTTATCCGACGATGCAAAGGCAACCCTGAAAAATGTGGAAAGTACTCTTGTAATGATAAAGGACACATTCAGAAAACAGCTTAAAAAGCTTACGGAAAATGATGTGATGGATTTGGATGCTGAAATAAAGGTATTGCGAAATACCATAAAACAGGAGGGTATATGACAAATTGCAGAAAAAAAGGCTTTAAAGCCCCTGTATTATATGTCTTATGATCCTGAGGTTTGTGTAGATTTATATAATAAATAAGGGAGGATTTGGAATGGAAGGGATAGCCAAAACCAACGCCAATACATTAACACAGGTAGAACAATACGATGAGATGAAAATATGGGAATCGCTCACACCGGAAGAACAGCAGAAAGTTACTGAAATCAGGAACTCAATAGATATTACCGATTCACAAGCCATACTGCAATATGGTATTCAGGCTCAGAGTAGCATTTCGAGTTTTTCCGACACGGTTCTGTCTCAAATTCGCTCAAAAGACAGTGGTCATATAGGAAACGTGTTAACAGACTTGATGGTAAAGGTTAAGGAGCTTGATGTTGACAGCCTGGGTGAGAGTGAAGGCATCTTTAACAGAATGTTTGGCAATGTTAAATCAAAGGCTAGAAAGTTCGTTGCGCAATACGACAAGCTTAGCGTACAGATAGATAAAATTATTGATGAACTGGAAAAGGCAAGGATGGGCCTGTTAAAGGATATTACTCTTTTCGACGGGCTTTATGAAAAGAATCTTGAATATCTGCACCAGCTGGATGTTTATATTTTGGCGGGTTCTTTGAAACTTTCCGAATTAAATGAAAAAATAATTCCACAACTGAAAGCAAAGGCAGAGGAGAGCAACGATCCCGTGGATGCGCAAAATGTAAAGGATATGCTGAGCCTTGCAAACCGTTTTGAAAAAAAGCTCCATGATTTGAAATTAAGCCGTATGATAGCCATACAGACAGCTCCGCAACTGCGGCTTATTCAGAGCAATGGCCAGACTCTTGTTGAGAAAATTCAAAGCTCCATATTAAACACTATTCCGCTCTGGAAAAACCAGATTATAATCGCAATGGCATTATTCCGCCAGGAAAAAGCATTGAAACTGCAGTCTGAGGTAAGTCGCACAACCAATGAACTTCTGGCTAAAAACTCGGAGATGCTGAAAGTTAATTCCATTGAAGCGGCAAGGCAATCTGAAAAAGGAATAGTAGAACTGGAGACACTTAAAAAGGTTAACAGCGATTTAATTGAAACAATTGAAGAAACTATCCGCATCCAGCAGGAAGGAAGAGAAAAGCGTCGTCAGGCCGAGCTTGAGCTTAAGAGTATGGAAGACGAATTGAAAAAGAAACTCATGGAAGTTAAGGACATATAGAACACATAATCCTTTTTCATCCTCTTTACAAGGTTCTGTGGTAGGTCTATAATTGTTTATATGGCAGATAATTTCTATCATTCAGCCTGTTTGTATATTATGTTTACTAATATACAAACAGGCTGTGAAATTAAACAGAATAATAATTTGACTTAAGAAGCTGAAATGATCTGGCAGGAAATACTATACTGATCATATATTTCCAAAATCCGAAATGAGATTTTATATATACAATAATTTTCTGCTGCATATGGTTAAATCCTGCGCAGGCAGCGTAAGCAAAAGATAAGGAGCGGAGGACGTAATTTGGTATTTGCAAGTCTTATTTTTTTGTGTATATTCATGCCGCTATCGCTTGTTCTTTATTATATAAGCCCAAACAGGCATTACCGCAACGGGGTTTTAATTCTTGCATCCCTTGTTTTTTATGCCTGGGGTGAACCAAAGTGGATTTCAATTCTGCTTTTTATAACATTCTTCTGTTATTTAAACGGTATTATGGCTGAAAAATATAAAGGAAGCAGAAAGGGAAAAGTTGTCGTTGCTTTAGCGGTTGCGGGTAATTTGATGTTCCTTGTTTTATTTAAGTATACGGGATTTTTTCTTGAAACCGTGAATTCCATAACAAGGATGAATATAAATATACCTGAAATAAGTCTGCCGATTGGCATATCCTTTTACACCTTTCAAACAATATCCTATGTTGTTGACGTATACAGGGGAGAGGTTAAGGCACAAAAGAACCCGTTTAAATTGCTGCTCTATGTTTCCATGTTCCACCAGCTTATTGCGGGGCCAATAGTGCGCTACAGAGATATTGCCGAAGATATTGAACACCGGGAAGAGACATGGGAGAAGATTCAGCAGGGGGTACGCCGTTTTTCAACAGGTCTTGCAAAAAAGGTCCTGCTCGCAAATATTGCCGGTGATCTGGCAAAGGCATTTCTGGACGGGAACCTGGTGCGGTTGTCGGTGGCGGGGGCATGGACGGGAATATTGCTTTATGCTTTTCAGATATATTTTGATTTTTCAGGTTACTCGGATATGGCTATCGGACTTGGGAAAATGTTTGGGTTTACATATAAGGAAAATTTCAATTACCCGTACATTTCGAAATCATTCACTGAGTTCTGGCGCCGCTGGCATATTTCACTGAGTTCTTTTTTCAGGGATTACCTGTATATTCCTTTGGGAGGAAACCGGAAAAACCATTTGAGAAATCTTTTTATAGTGTGGTTTTCGACAGGGCTCTGGCATGGCGCGAGCTGGAATTTCGTATTGTGGGGAATTTTTAATTTTGTGTTTATATTCCTTGAAAAAGTCTTCCTTGGCAAACTTCTTGAAAAAGCACCTGCCCTATTGTCAAGGCTTTATTTTATTGTTTTTGTGCTTGTTGGCTGGACATTCTTCTATTTCACCGACACAACAAGGTTGTTTGCCTATCTTGGAGCCATGTTCGGGGCAGGAGGCAGAAGCCTTGTTGATTTCAACGCCACTCTCACGTTACAAAACAATTTGATTTTTATTGTTATTTGCATAATAGCATGTGTGCCGGTTGGAAAATTTACTGCAAAGACACTGGATAAATTACCTGGAACAAAAACAAAGCTTATATTCGGGTTAAAAACCTATGTTGAACCTTTGCTGCTTTTGCTTGTGTTTATTACAACACTGGTATTCATGGTTTCCCAAACATATAACCCGTTTTTATATTTCAGGTTTTAACCGTGCTGAAGATATGAATATGTTATAACGAGACTAAGATGTTCCACCTTATCAGGTGGCGGGCACCTGTTGCTCGCAACCGGATACGATGCCATATGTAACACTGGGATTTGACTGCGCTTAGAGAGGTGAATCTTTATGAAAAGAAAATGGATAGAGCCGTTAATATACTTTTTTATTGTTACCGCCCTTGGAATTTCCAATATGCTGGTTATAAACAAACCAACCGTTTCTGACGTTGAAAACAGGGCGCTTCAAAAAAAGCCTGAGTTTTCAGTTAGCGCACTCTTTAATGGAAACTATATAATGGATTTTGAGAATTATTACAATGATACTTTCTTTTTAAGGGATAAAATGATTCTGTTAAGCAGGGATATTCGTGATGCATTAACGATTAATCCGGGGGCGAAATTGATTGTTACCGAGGGTGAGGGGCTTGCAAAACCTAATCCCCAGGATGACAGGCCCGATAATGAAAAACATGAACCAACAGCCATTCCTTCCGGGAATGACCCCGGTATTGAACCAACCTCAAAACAGGATGACCTGCCCGGAATTGAGCCAGGCCAGGAACAGGAGCCCACACCCACCCAGGTGCCTGTGGAAACAACCAAACCAAACAACTTTGAGCTGGAAGATGCCGGTCATATGGGTTACTGGCTGATTATTGACGGGAAAGCCGTGGAATTGTTCAGGTTTCAAAAGGATTCAATTGATTATTACACAGAAACCCTGAACATGTATCGTGAAGCTATTGGCAAGGATATAAAGCTGTATTCCATGATTGCACCAACAGCAGGAGAATTTGCCATATTAAGAAGATACAAGGACCTTACCGACTCCCAGAATGAAGCGCTTCAATATATAAACCACAACATAAACCCGGATATTTTCTCCGTTGATCTTTTTGAAGCATTAAATCCTCACAGGGATGAGTACATCTATTTCAGAACGGATCATCACTGGACAGCCCTCGGAGCATATTATGCCTATTGTGAATTTATGAATGTTCGCGGGGAAGAGCCGATTCCCCTTGAACGGTATGAAACCGTTGAAATACAAAACTTCCTGGGAAGCGCCTATACAAAGACTTTGGATAAAAGCCTTGAAGCGAACCCCGATACCATAACCGTTTATCTTCCTTTTGTTGATTATGAATACACAATGTATAACGGCGCAACTCCAAGCAGGAGGGAAGTAATTGATCTCAGCTTTGCCGGGAAAAAGGACAAATACAATGTTTTTATAAGCTCGGGAGGCGGAACCTGGTCAGTCATAAAAACCGAGGTGAAAAACGGGAAAAAGCTTCTGGTTATAAAAGATTCATTCGGCAACGCTATTATTCCGTTTTTCCTTCCCCATTATGAAGAAATCTATGTGATAGACGCAAGGTTCTACAACAGCGCTTTTACAAAAATGGGGGTGCCCCAGTTTGTTAATCATTATGGTATCCAGGAGGTCGCCATAATTAATTACATGGAGGATGTTAACTGGCCTGAATTTATGCAGAAGGTAAGAAACTTGTTAAACCGGGTTGAATAGAAGGTTAAAGCAATTTGCGATGTTGAAAGTTGTTGATAATATT
>JAAYGP010000107.1 GCA_012727625.1 Clostridiaceae bacterium | reverse complement strand
GAGAAATCTATTTACACACTTTTTCTGAGTCACCATTATTCTATTATATTCTTATTATATAGTAATCCTAATAAAACATCCCCGCAATATAAACAACGACAGGCAATGTTAAAAGGCATGCCGCGGTTGTCATTGTAACGGCTTTTGAAGCCAATACGCTGTCTCTTCCGTAACTTTGGGACAATGCTACTTCCGTTGCGGCAAAAGGCATTGAGATCTGCAGCAGCAGTACTGTTTTCATTACAGGATCAATGTTGACAAAATATAACGCAGCCCCGACAATTGCCGGGATTAAAAGGAGTTTGTATAATGCGGGCAGAAAAATTCCCTTTAAGTCTTTAAGGCTTATCCTTGTTCTGTAAAAACCGGAACCCACCATCATATAAGCCAAAGGCACCGTTATGCTTCCAATGGAGGATAAAGTGCTGTGTAGAATCTTCGGTATTGTCACATTCATGGAAAACAATATAAAACCGATTATTATGGCAATCATATTCGGATTCAGAAGATTTTTGAATCTTTTAACCCCTGTATTTATTTTTCCTGCCATTATGTCCACACCTACTGACCAAAGAAACGCTTCCTGTATTGCCGCGTATACTGAAGCATAAAGAAGCCCGTTGTTTCCAAACAAACTATAACATAACGGAAACCCTATATAAGCAACATTTCCAAAAACCATTCCAAAACGGTATATTATCGTATCACTTTCATTGTACTTAAATGTCTTCAAATATGGCTTGCTCACAAAATACGAAAGAACTATGGACAATGCGCAGGCTAATATGAAAGCAAGCATACTTTTTATATCAAAATGCTCTTTTGGATCGCTAAGACTTAACACAATCATAGCTGGACAGGTTATGTTTACTATAAAATTTGAAATTATTCTGTCGCTTGAATCATTAAATATTCCGATTCTTTTTGTAAGATATCCGGTTGCCATTATTAATGCCATAACAGACATTGGAGTTATTATTTCAGTTAAACCAATCCGCATTTTTTAAACCCCTTTAATTTAATCAATCAATAAAATTGATTCCACTGAAGCCATTTTTAAAAATATCAGTGGAATCAATTTTTAAATATCCTTTACCCGCTGCCACAGGTTTTATAAACCAACGGCGAAAAATTAACTTTTTTACTTCATAACCACCCCAGTTAAGATAAAAAGGCGGAGAAATTTTTATTCTCTTACAATAATACAGGTGAACCTTTTTTGGAAGACTCATATATGGCCAGTATCAATTCTACGGCTCTTTTTCCGTCTTCAGCGGTGATAAGCGGAGCTGTATCGTTTTTAAGGGCCTGGATGAAATTATTAAACTGCCTTACATGGGGTACTATTGATATCCCATCAGGAGCGCTTGCTCCTGTTTCAGCATTTACAGCCTCTGAAATATGTAAGTTTTCCTCTCCCTTAATGCTCCAGTGTTTAATCAGGTCATTTTCAATAATTACAGTTCCGTTTTCCCCATGTATCTCAAGCTTGGTATAAAACCCCGGGTAAGCCGCAGTAGTCCCTTCAATCATTCCCAGGGCTCCGCTTTTGAATTTTAAAACCGCAACACCCGTATCCTCAACTTCAATGTCGTGCAGCAGGGCAGCGCATTTGCCGTAAACCTCCGCCACATCGCCCATTACGTAAAGAAGAAGGTCAATATAATGAATAGACTGATTCATAAGGGCGCCGCCCCCGTCATATTTCCAGGTTCCTTTCCAGTTTGATGATTTATAGTATTCATCGTTCCGATACCATTTTGTGAAGCATGAACCAAAATATATCCTTCCAAGTTTCCCGTCTTCTATGGCTTTTTTAAGTTGAATCACAGAATCATCAAAACGGTGCTGGGATATGACAGAGCATTTTACATTGTTCCTTAAGCATGCTGAAATGATCTCCTCAGCTTTTTCAACCGTTATTTCAATTGGCTTTTCAATAAGTAGATGTTTACCGGCATTGGCAGCTTCAACTGCATATTCACCATGAGTTCCGCTTGGTGTGCAAATGGAGACAACATCCAGATCACTTTGATTCAAAAACTCTTCCATGCTTGAAAAAGCCTTGCAGTTATATTTTTCTGCCATTTTACATGCATTATCGTAATTTTTGCTGAAAACAGCCACAAGCTTTGCGTTCTCAATCCGGGATATTGCGTTTGCATGTAGCTTTCCAATCATGCCAGTACCAATAATACCAAAACCATACTTTTTCACTTTTTGCTACACTCCATTCTTACCCGAATATTTTCTTTTCTGCTTCTCCTATCACTTTAATAATATAATCTATATTCTCATCCGTGTAAAGGGGACCGATCCCAATTGCCACATAGCTGTCAGCTATTGGATTTGTATTTGGGCAGTCATCTACAGGGGCATATGTTATTTTTTCACCTGCAAAACCTTTGCCGAAAGGCGGGATATCGTCATGCACCATTTTCTTTGTGCTAACCGGATATTTGCCTGCTATGTTTGTACAGAATGATGTAGGACCTACAGGCACACCACCATCTTCCAGTAATTTTGAAAAGTTATCTGCTTCTTCTTTCGATGGAAGTTTTATAAACAGGGTTATCCCGCAGTCTCCTTCAAAATGGGGCCTCACAGATAAAAACTTGCTATTTTCAATTAATTCTCTTAATTTTCTGTGTTTTTTCCTGCATTCTTCAAGCAACTTTGGAAGTTTTCTGAATTGTGCAAGAATAAAGGCACCCTGAAGTTCACTCATTCTGAACTGACTGCCGACAAAACTTATATCCTCAGCCGCAAGCTCTTTATTTTCAATTTGTTCTGAAAATGCAGGTCTTACAAAACCAAGATCATGGTACCTTACCGCCCTTACAAAATATTCCTCGTTGTTTGTATACAATATTCCGCCTTCGCCACAGGTAATAATCTTGTTGTTCTGAAAACTTGCAATGGCTATATCTCCCATGGTTCCAAGAAATTTCCCCTTGTATTGTCCGCCAAACGCCTGCGCGCAGTCTTCAATCACCTTAATATTATGTTTTCTTGCGATTGCCAGTATTTCATCCATTTTTGCAGGTCCGCCCTGATAGTGTATAACTATTACTGCTTTTGTACTGCTTGTTATTTTCTTTTCAAAATCCTTTGGATCTAAATTCAACGATTCATCAATATCTGCAAAAACAGGCAGTGCTCCCATAGCGGCAATTGAATTGAAATCTGAATACCAGCTGAAAGCAGGCATAATAACTTCATCTCCCGGTCCAACTCCTAAAGCCGCAGTGGCACAGAATAAAGCAGCTGAACCGCTTGATACGGCAAGTGAATATTTTACGCTGAAATAACTGTTGACCATTTTCTCAAATTCTCTTACTTTCCGGGGATCCCCAATACCATAAAACCTGAACGGGCTTTTCTGGGAAACTACATCTTCAAGTTCTTTTAACTCTTCTTCGCCAATTAAGGAAGCCCCGAGCAACTTACTCGGAAATAAACATTTTTCATTTTGTATTGTTTTTTTTTTTACTCATAGCTTAAATCACTCCTGTTTGATTAATTAATTAAACATAGATTAGGTTCTATCGGTAAGACAAGTTAAAATAGCCCTGACTTTTTGGATGTTTATAGCCATTGTGGCTATGACACGTTTTTTCTTCAATCACGCTCATAAGACGCAACAGGGCCTTATGACGCCATCCATAAACAAGCTGTATAAATATTTAAGAGATTAAGTTTGAAATGAAATCTTTGTAAATCCTGAGCTTATAAAACCTGTTCCTTTCAACTCCTGAACAATATATTAAAAACCCATGAACACAGTACAAAACACTTGCAGTTTATTGCGTTTTTCCTGACACGTTTGTTTTCAAAGCGCTTAAATAAATCCATAATAAAAATACTAAAAAGTAATTGCATAATTTTTGCAGTTGAAATTTGGCCGTAAGGCAATTAAATACCTTACGGCTTTTAGTTTACATCAGTCCAAAGGGACCAGTCTCAGTGCGTTTTTATAGTATATCTTGTCCAGAACATCTTTCGGCAGATCCAGACTGTTCAGGAACTCCTGGAGATCATTGGAGAAGTTGTCTCTTCCATAAATCATTCTATCCTGGAACTCTAAAATAAACTGCCTGGAAAACTCTACATCCCTCTTTAATGCGTTTAATGCAGAATAAGCCGATAGGTCACAGTAGAAATTATCATATTTCTGCATCATTTCTACAAGTTTACCACCAGGTACCACTTCTCCCTTGGGATATGTCTCTGTAAGATACTTGTCATCTCCTGAAATATGACTCCAAACTCCGGGTCCGTGGCCAAAAAAGACAGTTTCAGGACACATAGCTATGGCACGTTCATATGCATCCAAAGATCCGCCATACCACCAATCCGGCCTTGGATATCGGCCTCCTTCATTCGGATAGGGGTACATGACTTCCACAATAACCGGTAAGTCGTTTTCACCACAGAATCTGAACATTCTTATGGCATCCGGATTATCATATGTCATTCTTAACATTATCTCGCCATATACTCTGACGTTGAAAAGTTCCATGGCTGTCTTCAACCTGTCAATTGCCTCCGGCCTTCTTGGGTCAATTCCGTAGCCAAGTATAAATCTGCCGGGAGCCTTTTCATACCATTTCAGAGCAACTGAAAAAGGCATCGCACCCTCTTCCTTGTTGCCAAAGGTGCCATAGTGATATAAAAACGGATCAAATTCCGATTCCAGCGTTTCAAGGGTCAAAAGCCATGCTTTGTCAATATTGTATTTATCCATGTTTTCCAAAGCCTTGTCCACTGTGTACCCGAGATATTCCGCATGTGAATGGCAATCAATAATCATTTCTACACTCCCCTATTTAAACTATTTCGGCAATTTGTCCGGCCAGTTGGCCACACAAATAAACTCATAATCTTCGTCTGAAATACAGGTTGACTGATGATCTGTGCTTCTGGGAATGTAAACAACGTCGCCTATGCCAACTTCATATGTTTTATCTCCAAGCTTTAATTTCGCTCTTCCTCCCAGAACTATGTATAATTCTTCTTCATCCGGGTGATTACCCAGTTCTGTGGTTTCACCTTTTTCAATTCTGATATAATTGCTTGAAATTGTTTCAGCCTCTTCAACGGCTAAAAATGTTGCGTTCCCCTCTGCGTAGCCCTCCACTTCCGATATTTTTTTTACAAACGGTCTGATCATAGTAGTACCCTCCTGAAAAAATTTATTGTTATTTTAAAATTTACTTCCCATAGCAAACTTGAAATCAGGTTCCTGGTATTTCACTTGCGGTCAAAGTGAAATACCAGGTAAATCACTCACTGCGGGTATTCAACCAAATTGCTTATTTCTATTTACTTCTGAATTCCTGCTCTGCTTTTTCAAATGCTTCCGCCCACTCCTGTAGGAATTCCTCGACGCTCTTGTTTCCGGTTAATACTTCCTGGAAAGCAGGCTCAAGCAGATTCACATGAATAGCATCAAAATCAGGCAGATGAAGCGGGGAGAGTGTTATTACAATATCCTCGTTCTCCAGTACTTCTTTTGCTTCCCTGAATATTGGATCATTGGTGAACAAATCTTCCTCGAGAACGCCTTTATTGATTGGAAGAACACCCAGTGTGCTGCACCATTTATAATTGTTCTCCCTGTTTATAAGGAAATCTATAAGATCCCAGGCAGCATCAGGATTCTTTGAGGATTTGAATATTGAATACCCTGCAGTGCTTGCAACAGCGCACATACATATTACCTGTTTCCCGTTTTTCGCTTTAGGGAATATGTAAGTTGAGAAGTTGCCATCTCCAAGATTTTCCTTGTGCATCGGCAGAGATGTAAGATTATGCATTACTGACGCCGCGGTACCGCTTCCGAAAACTGCAACCATTTCCTTATAGCCATTTGTTATATCGCTTTCAGGTGTATAAACATTATACATGCCTGCAAACCTTTTTAAACCTTCTATACCCTCCGGCGAATTAATAACACATTTTCCATTTTCATCAAAATAGCTTTCGGCACCTATGTATGAAATCAAATAGGCTTCAAGCATCATTGTGCTTCCGCCGCCGCCTCTGATGGTAAATCCGTACTGTCCTTTGCTTTTATCAGTCAGTTTTTCTATATTGCTGAAGAATTCGTCAAAATCCCTGGGAATGGACAGGTTCTTTTCTTCGTACAGATCAGGCCTGTACCATATGACGGGATACAGCATTTCGCACGGAACTGAATATCTTACTCCATCAAGAATCAGATAATCAAGATTGAAAAATCTCAGGTCAAACTCGTCTTTTTTATCCCAATTATCAAAATAGTTGTCCAGCGGCACAAGACCTCCCATCCCTGCAAAGCTCGACACCCAGGAATGGACGATATAAGCAAGGTCCGGTGCGGTGTTTGTCGCTATGGCCGTGTCAAATTTCTGCTTCGATGTATCCCATGGTATACCAGTATACTCAACTGTAACGTTCGGATTTTTATCCATGTAATCGGCCAGCATCTCTTCGAACAAGTCCGTATACATGGGAGCGGAATCACAGTTCCAGAGAGTCAGTTTTATTTTTTCTTCCTCGCTTGTTTGTTGTGTCCCGCTGGTTGTTTGTGTCTGGCCTGCATTTTTGTTTTCACAACCGGACAGTGCAATCGTCAGAACCATTAATACTGCCAATAAAACACTAAGTAATTTTTTTGTCATAACTCTTTCCTCCTCCTTTTATTTTGACCGCATTAATTTAAATGAAATACCCCCCTACAGTAGTTTAAATAACCGATTCCTGAGT
>JAAYGP010000106.1 GCA_012727625.1 Clostridiaceae bacterium | reverse complement strand
GAAAAAGATAGACAATCCAACCCAGGATACAGATGTTATATTTGAAACAGCATCGGAATTGTTTGATAAGGTATGGAAAAGAGAGCCTCTCCGCCTTATTGGTGTTGCCACATCGCAATTACAGAAAGATCCTGTTGAGCAGTTCTCAATGTTTGATTTCCTGCCTCGGAACAGGAAAGATAAATTAAAGCTCAACAGAAGCATCGACAAAATCCGTGAGAAATACGGCAACGAATATATTATAAGAGGTTCCCTGTTAAACCTGAAAAATCAAAGAAGCCCAAAAAACCGGTAAACTCCGGTGGTGTATGTTCACAGGCAGGATAGCATTCATCTCTAAGCTTCATTCCGCTAAAGTTTCCTCCTATTGCGCAATATCTTTATACAGACTCTGTAAACAGTAACCGTCATTGCTCAATATCCGGGGCAGCTTTGGCAGAACCTGAACCAGGTCAGGGTGTGAACAGTAACTTGTAAGTCAGCGGATAATTTCCGGCATTGGAATTTGAGGTTGTCATAATCTGAACGGTATACTATAATAAAGATGATATACGTGTAAGTTTCAAAAATTAATCAGACACAAACCTAACTTTAACAGAAGCACAAGGAACTTTTGTCCTCTATTTATATACACCAAAGGTTCATGACAACTTTATCATCAATACAACAGAAGGCTTCCCGCCTAAGTCCTGCTTATATCCGGAATTGAAAGCGCAGGAGGGGATGACGGTAATCGGGAATCGATGCACTAAGGTATTATTTCAGGCTGCTTTCGGGATAAAATGTGAGGTTATATGATTAAGCTTGATAGTAAAAAAATCATAGCTTTGGCTTTTCCGATTTTTATACTGATTTTTGCATGGATACTGGCCATGGGAACACTGGTTTCCTACAACAAACTGAGTGCAATTTTTATGACACTTCCTTTCATTCTTGCTTTTATCGCCCTTGTATTGAGTGTATGGTTTCAGCATAGCAGAACATTTTATGCAATATGCACACTCCTTTTTACAATGTGCATTATGCAGTCAGGTTTTAACCGCCTTGATCAAAAAGCTTTTATAAACGGAATATCCCTGGTGATACCAATTGCATTTATTTTGCTGGCGGTTGTTGAAGAAAGGGGGATCACCACAAAGCATGGCCTTATTAAAGGTTTGGTGCTGATAGTATTGGTTTTGATTGTTCTTGTGGACGCCGGCAGTAAGAATTCCTTTATTGCGAAGTTAAAGACCTCAGGGTTCTTTTTGGGAAATGCGGATAATATTCAGTCCATACCACGGATAAGTGTTTTTTTATTTGTGCTGTGTCTTTGTGTTATGCTTATCAGCTATCTGAAAAAGTCAGCAACCATGGATATGGCTTTTACCGGTGTTGCTATGGAAAGTTTTATAATATTGCACTTTACAGGTTACCCAAATGTTTTATCCATTTTTTATTCAGCTGCGTTTTTAACTTTTATTATAGCTCTGTTTGATGCTTCCTATTCGCTTGCTTATCGTGACACCCTAACTGGTCTTCTTTCAAGAAGGGCGATGGAACAGGAGGTTTTAAGG
>JAAYGP010000105.1 GCA_012727625.1 Clostridiaceae bacterium | reverse complement strand
TTTCTGTCACTATACGGAGACCTACCGTATGTGCTCTTTTGTGTAAAATCTCCCTTTACTTCCATCGTACCGGCTGTCAGATAATTCACATGTGAATTCCATGAATCTGTTAAAAAGCTTCCCCCTAAATTTACATAATCACTTTCATTCACCATCTTTAGTATTCCGAAACTGTAACTTCCACTGCTGCTTTGGATTTTATAATCACCCGCTACCTCAAGCCTGCCTCCGTTTATATATAATGTACCGGTACTTTGTATTAAGTTTTCAGTTACAAGCAGCTTATATCCATTCAAATCAAGAGTGCCGCCGTTCAGATTTAAATTCTTACAGACCATATTCTTTGTTAAGGTAAAGTTCGAAGTCAATATTAGATCTTCATAACCCATACTTATGTAAACCGGTTCACTTAGCAGTGATTCATTATTTGCGTTATATGCTTTTACTGTATATTCATATAGGGTTCCGCTTTCAAGATTCGTATCTGTAAATGTAGTTATTGCTACATTGGCTATTTCTTCACCATTTCTGATAATAAGATATCCGGTAGCATCAGTAACGGGTTCCCAGGTCAATGTAACCGAAGCGTTCTCTTCATCTGTTAATGAATTAAGATTTGCAGGGGTAGAAAGTTTTGTGAGAGTAACTATCGTATTGCTCCAGTCACTCAAATGTTCTCCTTTAACAGATCGAACTCTATATGTATGCTGAGTATTGGGAATAAGATTGGAATGTTGGTATACTGTATCCGTAACCGTAACAGGATATCCATCCGCTTCAATCTCATAATATTTTGCCGACTCAACCGGTTCCCATAGAATGGTTATATAATCCGACATATTTATAGTCCTTAAATTTTCAGGCGTTTGCAAGGCTACATTCACCGCAGCCAGGCATGTTGTTCCTCCATATTCAGCGAATACTATGGCTTGTCCGAATTTTTTTGCGAGTATAACGCCATTTGAATCTATTTCAGCAATTGTATCATCATTTACAGTAAATAAACATTCACTGGTAATATCAATTTCTAACCCATTTGAATAAACTACATTTACTACTGTCTGACATGTTTCATTGATTTTCAGATTGTAATATTCCGAATCAAATTCAATTTGAATCAATGGATTATTATTCAACAATGAGCTTACATCAAATACAGTCGTTAAGGATTGGTCCGTATAGATATCGAAATTGTAGGACAAAGAATACGGAACACATGTTGTTTTCCAGTTTGGTATTGTATATGGCAGTTCATAGCGCACCGCTTCGGTCCAAGTTTGCTGATTGTCTTCCGAATATCTGAACAACACATTTCCTGTTCCGTCCAGGATTAAATCGTTTCCATTAAGATATGCCGTTCCGTGGAACTCGTTGTAATACCAGTTTCCATCTTCTTTATCATGGTATTTTATATATTTCGGATCAGTTGCAGGTTCGTCTGTCGGATCGCATTGTGATATGTAAATGAGTTTCCACAGTTGAGTATCATAATTATTTAAAGTCCAGACTTTAACATTCTCTCCAGAAGCGCTTGAGTTATTATGTACATCCAGGCATAATGAAGTTCCTTTTGGGTGAAGCTTATAATAACCATTTCCCATGGTTTCAAAAGACCATCGCTGATTATCGGTGCCATTATCGGTACCTTGCACCACGTTTGAGCCGGCTGTCATGGATAATATGTCAACCATCAACACTTTTTCACTGCAAAGTGCAGTAAGCTTATAATATCCGTCACCTGTATGTTCAAGCCTCCACATTTTGGCCGACGTGTCATTGTCGTAATACTGATAAACATTAGCTCCCTCATTTTGGGATGCTCCCTCCACACTTAATGCATGATTGCTGCACTTCGCAATCAGTTTATATATCCCTCTGGCTAATACTGGATCAGCCGACGGATTTTCAATTGGATTCCCATAAACGTCATTAACCACTGTCTGTGGATTTGCATAAACGCTTGCTCCATAGACAATTTCATTCATGCATTCTTCATTTATCACCAGGTTATATCCTTCCTGGCTTAATGATATCTCAACCGGCGGAACCACAGTCGCCTGCTTTACGATTGTTTCTTCGAAATCATCCGTTTGTGTATTTATTAATTGATTTTGGACATTAGAGCAGTTTTGATTATGAATCAATTCCCCTGAATTGTCAGGATCACTTTCTTTATGAAGCGGTTCATCTTTGGTATCAGGTGTCTTTTGCGTACCTTGTGATTCATCTGAGTTATCAGGTTCGGCTTTTTTATCCAGTGTTTCTTCTGTTTCATAAGAGACACCCTGTTTATTTAACAACTCTTCCGAATTATCAGTCTCGCCCTGCATAAACGTTTGTTGCGGTGATTTTGCAGGTTCGCCATTAAATTTATTATGTTCATTCTTTATTTCATTCCCTGTTTCATTTTTTAAATTATTCGTCATACCATCTGTTATTGTATTTGTTAACTCATCAGCATTGGCGGCATTTATTAGCAAATTATTATGTATTAAAGAAGTCTGCAAAAATAATAATGTAGTAAGAGTGAATATAAAAAATCTCATAATCATTCGCTTTCTCATGTATTTTTCCTCCGCATTTATTATATTACATTGGTAATTTTATTTGACATTTTATTACATAATTTTACTTTTGTGTAGAAGCATATTCCAATTTTGTGTTAACTTATGATATCTCTTAATTGAAAATTTTAATTCTATCCCAAAAAACAATGAGTGAAATTTACTTTTTCAGTTGACCGGCTTAATATAATGTCACTCATGTCTCTCAACTCATTACTTCGATAACAATCAAGGAACAACTTTCTTACGTAGATATTTTCTGTAAAATAGATTATAATATGTGATAGTTATAAAAACCAATTTAAACTTATTTTATATCTAATACTATAGGGAGGTTAAGTTATGGGCGATCAGCGAATATCCAAACTTGCTAAACTGCTTGTACATTATTCCTTGGAGTTGAAAAAGGGCGATTATATGCTTCTTGAAGCGTATGATCTTGCAGCTCCTCTTGTTCGTGAGGTTTTCCGCGAAGCAATAAAGGCAGGTGCTTATGTGGATACCAACATTTTTTTACCTGGATTAACAAGTATTTTTTACAGGGAGGCTTCCGAAGAGCAGCTTAAATTTATTTCCCCTTACATGAAATTTAAGTCAGAGAATTATAATGCCTTTTTAATGATACATGGGCAATATAATTTTAAGGAACTGACCAATGTCCCCAGCGAGAGGATTCAAACCCTTGCGCAGGCTACCCGTGAAATAAATGTTAAGTTGATGCAAAGGATGTCGGATCGAAATGATCTTAGATGGTGCATTACCCTTTTCCCGGGACCCGGAAGTGCACAGGAAGCCGAAATGGGCACAGAAGAATATGAGGATTTTGTGTATGAAGCCGGTAACCTTAACATGGAAGATCCCATTTCAGCCTGGAGGGAGCTGTCTGCCCACCAGCAAAAGCTTTGTGATTTCCTTTTACATAAGAAATCCATCCATATTATTTCAGAAGACACTGACCTTAAGCTGGATGTCAGCGGCAGGAAATGGATTAACTGTGACGGTAAAGAAAACTTCCCCGACGGTGAAATCTTTACCAGCCCCCATGTAAAAAACGTGGAAGGAAAAATTAAATTCAGTTATCCTGTTATAATGCTTGGAAAAGAAGTAGATGGGATATATCTTGAGTTCAAGGAAGGAAAGGTGATTACGGCCCGTGCTGAAAAGGGAGAAGACTTCCTGCATTCCCTTCTGGATATTGACGAGAATGCCCGTTATGTCGGTGAGCTTGGAATAGGAACAAATTATAATATTAAAAAATTTACTAAAAACTTGTTGTTCGATGAAAAAATAGGTGGCACAATTCACATAGCTACAGGAAGCGCTTTCCCCGAGGCTGGTGGCGACAATGTTTCCGGAGTACATGTGGACATGGTATGCGATATGAAAAAATCCGGTGAGATATATGCCGACGGAGAATTAATATATAAACAGGGCAAATTCATCAACCAGCCTTAAGATATCTCAGCCTTGTCTAATTCAGATTTTCCTGTTTATTCGGCTTCTGTTGGTTGATGCATGCCATTTGGATTTTCATTTGGTAATCTTGCCGAACAGAAATCCTTAACGGGTATCGGAAGAATTGCTAAAGAATCAGAAGAATTCTGCAGCCACAGTCTGCATTAATAAGATCTTTTAAGCATTTTATTGTAATTTCGTCAGTCTTCACTCGAAATAACATTTCATCTGGAAATATATCCAAACATATAAAGCGCCCCGCACATTGCGGGGCCATCTTTTTGCGTTAATTACCGGGGGCTGCCTTATGGTTATAAACTTTTAGTTATAACCTTTAGTAATAAACCTTATCAGACAGCCCTGTTTTCACATTTGAAATCAGTCGCAGCACTTATCAATAAATCTGGTTTTAGGACTGAATATTCCAGGACAGAAGATAATAAGTAAAATAATAACAATAATAATCCACTCCCAGCCGCCAAACAGACCTCTATCGTAATAATCTCCCATATTCATTCACCTCACATAGGTTTAACTGGTATATCCTATGCATCAAACAACTAATTGGTTACCGTAATACCGCATATCTGTGCATACATTCCGGAGTATTCCCTTGCTGAATGCTCCCAGCTGAAATCCTTTTCCATGCTCTGCTTTATCAGAGACTTCCACTTGTCTTTGTTTCGATATGCATTAATGGCCCTAATAACCGCATCTTTCATCTCATGAGCGTTATAGTTTGCAAAAGAGAAGCCTGTTCCGATTCCCGTAAATTCATTATATGGAATAACAGTATCCTTAAGTCCGCCGGTTTCCCTTACTACGGGCACGGTTCCGTACCTCATGGCAAACATCTGGCTCAGCCCGCAGGGTTCAAACAGCGAAGGCATCAGAAACATGTCGCACCCTGCATAGATTCTTTGGGCCAGAACCACATCATAGTATATGTTGGCAGACATTTTACCGGGATATGCGCCTTGTGCCCACAAAAACATATCCTCATATTTTTTGTCTCCGGTTCCAAGAACAATAAGCTGTAAATCCATATCCAGCAACTCACCTATCATCCTGTCAATAAGGTCAAGCCCTTTTTGATCCACAAGCCTTGAAATAATCCCGATTAGCGGAATATTCTCATTAACATTAAGCCTCATATCTTTCTGAAGCATTTCCTTGTTTTTCTTTTTTCCTGTCAAATCATCCGGGCTGTAGTTATAATAAATCCTTTCGTCTGTTAATGGATTGTTTTTTTCATAATCTATTCCGTTAATAATCCCCAACAGGTTGGCGGAGCGTTTTCTGATTATTCCATCAAGTCTCTCGCCATAGAATTTTGTTTTTATCTCCTCGGCATAGGTTTTACTGACTGTTGTAACCTTTGTGGAAAAAGCTATTCCCGCCTTTAAAAAATTGATATTATCATAGAACTCCACCCCGTCGTTGTTAAAATAATCCCAGCTAAGGCCGATTATTTCATCCATCATATCCTTTGGGAAAATACCCTGATACTTCAGATTATGAATGGTCATAACCGTATGAATGTTTTTGTAAAAGCCCTTATTACGATAGTACCTGTAGTGTGCATCCAAAAGGACGGGCACAAGACCCGTATGCCAATCATTGCAGTGAATTATATATGGCTTGAATTCAATTACCGGGAGCACCTCCAGTATGGCTTTACAGAAAAACGTGAATCTTTCACCGTCATCACCCTGTCCGTAATAGTAGCTGCGATTGAAATATTTTTCATTATCAAGAAAATAGTATGGAACCTCATCATGGATAAGCCTGAAAATGCCGCAATACTCGCGCCGCCATGACAAATCCACATATACATATCCCAAAAATGACATTTTATTTATATATTCCTGAGGTATTTGTGAGTATTTTGGCATAACAACACGCGCATCCATACCCAGTTTCCTTAAAGCTTTCGGGAGAGAGCCTGCAACGTCGGCCAGACCTCCGGTTTTGGCAAAAGGAGATGCCTCTGCTGCTGCAAACCAAATTTTTATCTGTTCCATATAATAATATCCTCCTTGCACGGCACTATGGCAATGTGCTTACATTTCCCATGCTTCGCTTTAATATTTTCACCTGTTTTTGTATATTTTACTATGTATGATTATACCACGCATCAACAAATTATAACCTGAAAATTTCCGCTCAGGATAATCCGGGCCTGCCGGAACAAGCCACAAGCCTTAAAGGGACGCAAGCCGACTGTTTTATCATAAAAAAGAGGATTTCAACGCCGGGTGAAATCTGCTTTATAGATTATCTATGCCCATCCGAACAGCCTGAAAATACAGGTTACAGTAAAACATGCCATAATGCCCATGGCAGTTGGCAGTACAAAGGACAGGGCTGTCCAGCGCAAACTTCCTGTTTCTTTTTTGATTGACCACAGTGTTGTTCCGCAGGGAAAATGCATCAGTGAAAAAAGCATTACACATATTGCGGTAAGACTGTTCCATCCGTTCGAGGTCAGCAACGCTCCCAGCTGAGTCAGGCTTTCATATTCCATCATACTGCCGGCGGACATATAGCTCATTAAAACAATAGGCAGCACTATTTCATTTGCGGGCAACCCAAGGAAAAAAGCCAGAAGAATGTACCCATCCATGCCCAAATGATATGCAAAGGGCTCCAAAAGGTCAGCACATCGCTTCAGAATACTGATTCCCCCCGGCTCCACATTTGCCATTATCCAGATAATAAGACCTGCCGGAGCCGCCACAGTGACTGCTCTTCCCAAAACGAAAAGGGTGCGGTCAAACAATGAACGTACAAGGATCTTGCCAGGCTGAGGCTTGCGGTATGGTGGAAGTTCAAGGGTAAAGGATGACGGCATGCCTTTCAGTAATGTTTTTGATAACAGCTTTGAGGTAAAAAGAGTCATAAACACACCTGACAATATAAATCCTGTAACAACAATTACAGGCATTACTGAGGATTTATCTCCTGTTGCCATACCTCCGAAAAAAATTACGGAAATCGCAATCAGTGTGGGGAATCGTCCGTTACAAGGCACGAAATTATTCGTAATAATGGCGATTAACCGCTCTCTTGGAGAATCAATAATTCTGCATCCCGTAACTCCCGCAGCGTTGCATCCGAATCCCATGCACATTGTTAAGGCCTGTTTACCGTGTGAACAGGCTTTTTTAAAAAAATTGTCCAGGTTGAAAGCTACTCTCGGAAGATAACCAAGATCCTCAAGGAGCGTGAATAATGGGAAAAAGATAGCCATAGGCGGCAGCATTACCGACACCACCCACGCAATGGTCCGGTACAGCCCAAACACTATCATGTCATGAAGCCATGGTGGAGCACTCAGAAATATAAGGAATGCAGATATTTTTACCTCCAGCAGGGAAAACAGGGAAGCAATTATTTCAGATGGATAGTTTGCGCCAACAATAGTAATCCAAAACACCAGGGCAAGCAAACCCAGCATAATGGGAATGCCAAAAACCCTCGAGCAGACTATCCTGTCTGTTTTTCTGTCAGGTTCGTTATATTTGCTGTTTTTAACCGTAACTGTTTTGTTTGCTATTTCTGCTGCAACAGACACTATATTTGACACAATCATATCACGCAAATTATCTTCATCCATTAAATTTTCTTCAAGTATATTTTTCGCTTTTTCCAGTGCGGCACAAATTTCAGGTTCATCTTTCAGGTCTTTCCCTGTATAGGTTTTTAAGTCCTCCAAAAAATTTTCGTCTTCTTCCAGCAACTTAAGGCTTATCCATCTGCTGCTGAGACTTCCGTTTAAAACGCGTTCTATCGGGGGTTTCAGCAAATTTATGCAATCTTCAGCTATTTCATTGTATTTTATATTTATCGGTCTGGTTTTTATGGAACCGGACGCGATTCCATACACAGCTGTTTTAAGTTCGTCAAGCCCCTTGCCTTCCCTTGCGCTTGAACCTATTACGGGAACGCCAAGGCATTTTTCAAGCTCCTTTAAATCAATTTCAATACCTTTCCGGCAGGCTTCATCCATAAGGTTAACACAAACCACAACATCAGGTGTGATTTCAAGAACCTGAAGCACCAGGTTAAGATTTCTTTCAAGACAGGTTGCATCAGAAACAATTATCGTTGCATCCGGGCTTCCAAAGCATATGAAATTTCTTGCCACCTCTTCTTCAGCAGAGTTTGGCATCATGGAATATGTGCCGGGCACATCAACCAGGTTAAAAGCCCTGTTTTCATAAAAATATACGCCGCGGGCTGTGGCAACTGTTTTTCCGGGCCAGTTGCCCGTATGCTGCTTCAGGCCTGTAAGCGCATTAAAAATAGTACTTTTCCCTACATTGGGATTACCCGCGAGAGCCACCACAAATTTATTTGTCACGTCGGAATCTGCAGACATAAAATTGTTATTTATTCTTCTTGTCAATGATAAACCCATTTTTAACCTCCTATACCTCAACCAATATCTTTGATGATTCTTCTTTTCTCAATGCGATTACAGCGCCCCTTATATAGTAGGCAACAGGATCCCCCGAGGGGCTTTTTTGCAGTGCCTCTATTTCTGTATTTAAAATGATCCCAAGATCAAGCATTCTTCTCCTGGTGGTACCTCTTGAATGTATTTTTTTTACTCTTGCGGTTGTACCAATCGGTACCTCGCTTAATGGTAATAAACTTTTACTTTGCATACAGACTACCTCCTTAATGTCTTTTATTGCCGGTATATCAAACTCACAGGACTCCCGCTTCCAAAAGCAGGAGTACTCTATCCTTTTCAGGGAAAACATTATGACTGGAAAACCAGTGTTTACTTGGCTGCGTCAAAACATTTTGCCTATGACCAATTTATGAGCCATAATTCTGTTTTGTGACGCATATATTAAAATAAACGGAGGTATTGGATTTGGAAAGCAAGGAGAAATTTCGAACTGTTCGCGGGTACCAGCTGCTGCAGCAGGAAAGCGAGGAATTGACCCCGGCTATGGAGGATTATCTGGAAATGATTTACCGAAACAATCTTGAATCTGGATTGCTTCGTTCCAATATGCTGTCAAAGCTTTTGAATGTTCATCCGTCTTCTGTTACAAAAATGCTTCAGAAGTTAAATGCCTCAGGGTATGTGGACTACCAAAAATACGGGCTTATTTTTCTTACCCAAAAAGGCCGCCGGATGGGCAAGTTTCTTTACCACAGGCATAATATTATTCAAAAGTTTTTAAACTTTCTCGGAGACGGTGAGAACCCTCTTTCTGAAACCGAGCTTATAGAGCACCATATCCGCCCTGACACTCTTGAGAATATTGAGCTTTTCATGGATTTTATCGAGAAAAACCCGGATGTCGCAGAGCGTTTTCAGGCTTATAAAAATAATTACAATAAGTAATGTTGCTTCTTTTAAGAAAAATGTATGTTTCGACAAGTGTTTTTAAACCCAAAGCGTCCGTGATACCCGGTCGGTAACTGAATCGGACGAAAGATGCGGACTGTAATGATACAAAAACGTAAAATCCTTTAAAACAGTTCTTTACACACCGCAATTGAAGTGCAGGAAGCATTGTTAAAATGCAAAACTCAGTGTTACTGGCAGTGTTTGAATTGGAACATGTGTCACCAGTAATGTTGTAAAAGTGTAAAATTCATTTATAGGTAATATGTAGCTTGAGACTATAGTTGTTTAAAGCCTATAATTAAATTATGCAAAACGTTTTGTTTGCAGCATCCGGAACTGACATCCTTAAGAAAGGAGTGATTACGTTGAAGATTGAAATTGAGGTGGCTGCCCTTTAGCAGTCAAAAGGGTGTATGGAAATATCCATACACCCCATAATTTTACAAATTTCCAAAGGGGCTGTCAGGTAAAAAACTTTTCAGACAGCCTTTCTTTCCATCATTTTATCTGAGTCAACCAGGGGTTATTTCATCTAAAGCAGCTGAATACCCGCCTTTTTGGATTCCTCAATAGTTATGTCATCCCAGACAGAAGCATGAACTTCCCCTATATGAGCCTTTCCGAGAAAAAACATGCACAGCCTGGACTGACCAATGCCTCCGCCTATTGTATAAGGAAGCCGGCTTTCCAGTAAATCCCTGTGAAAGGATAATTTTAACCGGTCGCTGCAATTGGCAATCTCAAGCTGCCTGACAAGTGTTTCCGCATCAACCCTTATGCCCATTGACGATAGCTCAACCGGCATGTTTAATACAGGATACCAGAATAATATATCACCATTAAGTTTCCAGTCGTCATAATCCGGAGCTCTGCCGTCATGTTTAGTCCCTGATTTCAAAAAATCCCCAATGCCCCTTATAAAAACAGCTTTTTTCTCCTTTGTTATGGCGCATTCCCGCTGTTCCGGCGTTAACCCGGGATAACGATCCTCAAGTTCCTGGGAAGTGATGAAGTATATACTGTCCGGCAAAAACCGTTTAAGGGACGGATATATACCGCAAATAAAATCTTCCGTTTCTTTAAAAACACTGAAAATGTCTCTTACGGTGCTTTTCAGGTAAGACTCTGTTCGTTCCTCCTTTTTAAGGATCTTCTCCCAATCCCACTGATCAACATAAATTGAATGCAGGTTATCAAGAACCTCATCACGCCGTATTGCGTTCATATCAGTGTATAAACCTTCTCCTGTTTCAAAACCGTACTTTTTCAGGGCCATTCTTTTCCATTTTGCCAATGAATGCACTATCTCAACAAAAGCGCCCCCGATTCCTTTAACTTCAAAACTAACCGGTCTTTCAACACCGTTCAGATTATCATTAAGACCCGATTCAGGAGTTACAAACAAAGGGGCTGACACCCTTGTCAGGTTTAGTTTTTTCGCAAGCCTCTGCTCAAAAAAGTCTTTCAGCAACTTTATCGCTATTTCCGTATCTTTCACTGAAAGTGATGATTTATAGTTCTGTGGTATAAAAATATGTTTCATATTCTTTAACTGCTACCCCCGGATTTTTATTTTTAATAATATCTAAAAGCCTATGCTTTTGTCAATCATTTGAACAATATCTTTATCAGAACCTGTAAGCACTAACCGTCATTGCTCACTATCCGGGGCAGCTTTTGCAGAACCCGAATCAGGTCAGGGTGTGAACAGTAACACTGAATTAGGGTATGAAAAGTAATGCGCATGAATATAATATTACTTTTTATTTTACAAAACATATTTTCATGTATTTTGTAATATGATATAATTTGATTTAATATTACATTGTTAAGAATATGCATGCATAAGGAGGATGTATGGCTAAAAAAGTCAGCATGGAGGATATTGCGAAAAAACTTGGGATTTCAAAAAACACGGTATCCCTCGCAATGAGGAATATGCCCCTGATTAGTGCCAAAACAAGGGAACTTGTCCATCACACCGCTATGGAAATGGGCTATGTATATAAAAGGAGAGCATCAACCCAGGGGTTAAACAAAACATTTTTTGAAAATATATGTCTTCTGGTTCCAAGAATCATTCGTAATATAGAATTTTTCAGCCTGATACAATTCGGAATTGAAAAGGAAGCAAGAAAACATAACCTTAATATAATTCTTCATTATGTTGATGAAAATGACTTTGAACTTCCTTCATGCATAACCGAAAACATGGTTGACGGAATAATCATGCTTGGCTGCCTACCAAAAGAATTGACTGTAATGGTAAGCGCTTCAGAGCTTCCAATCGTATCCGTTGACAACTATTATGACGATATTTCTATGAATTACGTATTGACCGATAACATATCAGGAAGCTTCAATATGACAGAGTATTTAATCAAAAGAGGACACAAAAAAATTGGGTTTTACGGAAACATTAATATCGCGTCAAGCTTTTATGACAGGTATCTCGGGTATTACAAGGCATCACTGGAACATGGCTTAAAAATTCCTGAAGAATGGATTATAAAAAATAACTTATCTGATTATACCGGTCTTTTAAATCATTTGAAAACAGGGAAAGCTGATTTGCCATCGGCATTTGTCTGTGTTAATGATGTTCATGCCCTGAGGCTTATCAATGCCCTGGAGGAAATTTCGGTTCATGTGCCCGGAAATGTTTCTGTCGCCGGATTTGATAATATTCCTCAATCCGGGGAAAACAAACCGGGGTTAACAACCATGCATGTATATAAGGAAGCTTTGGGGGAAGCAGCAGTTATGCGATTGATATCTATTCCTGAAAATGAACAGTTGCCTGAAAAAATTCTCATTTTAACAAAACTTGTTGAAAGGGAATCAGTCAGCAGTGTAAAAAATAAAGTTTTTTAGCCGGAGAGGAACATTACAGGCCTTTTTCGCAGAAAACTCACAATAACAAATATAATCGGAGAAACTCCGCCCTTAAGACAAGAACATTAATTACATAAACATGATTTTATTTTAAAAGGAGCAGGGAATTGCTATGGGAATTTTTCAAAAACGGCTTAATCAGTTAATCAAGGAACATCTCAGGCTTATCGAAAGAAAGAATGAAATAGTACAACCCGGAAACGGAATATTTGACAGATACAAGTATCCTGTATTGACAAGTGAGCATACACCGATTTTCTGGCGGTACGATTTGGACGAAAAAACCAACCCTTATTTAATGGAATGTATTGGTGTAAACTCTGTTTTCAAC
>JAAYGP010000104.1 GCA_012727625.1 Clostridiaceae bacterium | reverse complement strand
GGGAAATTTTTGTTTCAAAATGCAGGTTTTCAAGGAAGCCCGTAATGGTCGGATAAAACTCCTCGAAGCTGCCTGCAACCCTTGATTTTATGCGGTTTTCTCGGTCTCTAAATTCCTAATCGTTCCCCTCCGTTCCTAAAGGTTCTTTTTGACTGATAGAACTCAAAATCCAGTGGAGCTCAAACTCCGTGTGGGTTCAAGTCCCACCTTCGGCACCATATAAGAACGCTAATATTGATACGTAAAGTATCGACATTAACGTTCTTATTTTATACCAAAAAAACCTGCAAATAAGGCGTTTTCAGAATTTTATGTGTTTTTGGCTTTCTCTTTGTTGACATAAGTTAATAACGCACGCTAACTGTTGACATCAAAGGTAAAGTGGCATTTTCCGTCCGCATGGGAACCGCGCGAAAATTCCTGACAGGCCCCGTATCCGCTGTGTCATTAGGATACTTGTAATATTAAAAAGCCCCTACCTTTTCGGGTAGGGGCAAAATTACATAATTCGGGGGGTATTCTGGCTTTCCCGTTCCGACAGGTTTCCAAACCAAGACAAATGAAGACAAATGAACACTGTATTAAAACTATCAGTCTTTGCCACCAGAAGTTAAAGAACCTTGTAACTAATGTGGTACAAGGTTCTTTGCGTGATTGTATTTATTTTTGTGTTCCACGTACCCTGGTTCAATGCTAAAGTAATCATTTACGAAATTATTCATTTATACAGGTAATATAGATTCCATGATAAATGCTGATTAGTGTAAGCCGGTTTATTCATCATATTTTTTCGCGTCGGATTTCCCTGCTTCGCATCAAAACCAACAGGAAGATGCTTTTTATTTATTATTTTTTCGTAATCGATCTCACTGAAATAATTGCAAAATGTTATTTCAACATATATTAATCTGTTTTCCTCTTCATCCGCCAATGCATAGATATAACCATAATAGCTGTTTGCATAAACAGCACATACGGGATAATTAAATCCTGTTGAGCCATAAATCAGATAATCCTTTGAAGATTCGATTTTCGAAAGCCTTTCCAGTTCATTGTTAAAATCCTCATCGTTACAAGTATAAACCAAATAACATAAATAACTTGCATCCCAGGGATCCAAATAGTAATAGCAAAATTCTTCAACATTAGCTGAATCTGGGATTGAATCGGGAAAAATATCATTATATATCCAACATTTATATGCATGTATTCCTGTGGATCCAAGATATTTATTATAGTCAACTATATCCGTTGTTATATTCTTTGCAGGAAAGTTTACTCTATATAATAACATGGCAGTGAAAAAATAACGGGTCGTCCGGGTTTATTTCTGCTTTTTCATATTCGGCAGAACCTGCTTCAATAGCTTTTCGTCCTTGCCCCACAAGTTCGGTATAATTAAGAAATTGGCTGTCCTGTGTTTTATCCATGCAAATCCAGGATTTTACCGATTAGGCTTCTTCTTGCACAGATTTTACTACGTCAAGGCATTTTTCAGAAAAAACTACTGCAGAAGCATCTGATTGCTTAAGCAGATTTTTAAAATCATCAGCAGGCAGCTCCCTGTCAATTGGCACAATAGTGCCTACACCATTAACCACCGACAGGTATGTGACACACCATTCATACCTGTTTTCACCAACTACCGCAATTTTTTTATTTTTAAAACCGAGCTCAGGAAGTGTGGTTCCTAATGCTGATACATCAGCAGCGAAAGCTTTATATGTTATTGAACTGGTTTGCCCATTCTGCCCGATTTTACGAAATGCAGCACAATCACCTAAAAAAGAAACGCTTTGAGAAAGCATGTCCTTCAGGTTTTCAATGGGTCTTATTTTATATAATTCTGTTTTCCCCACATTAATCCCCCTGATTATAATCCAATCTGTTATATATAATTAATTAAAAGCAAAGACCCAAAATCAGCTCCTGTGTTTCCTGTTCCATGTTGATATTCCAAACAGTCTGTATTGTAATACACATTAATGCTTTTGTTTCTCCTGTGCTTTTATTAATTATACCACCATAATTTCAATTATACTATTTAATTTTATTGATATTTTCATAAGCTTCAAGGAAAGGGTTACTGTTCACTCCCTGATTCAGTCACTTATCAGGTCGGATATTGCGCAAAAAACTCCTGATTTAGGTACTGCATGGTATGAACAAGTTTCAAGGCATATATTAATCTCTTCTTTATGTTGTATTTCAGGAATTTTGATTTATAATTAGAATAAGTATTTGCATATAAATTAAAATGACAAATTATTGGGGTGTGCCCGGAACGCAGGATATATAGATGTTCGTTTTATCTTTTTGCGCAGGTTCTGATAAAAAGTGGGAATACAGACATTTAACGCTTTTTAAGCAGAGTGCGCCCGGGAAAACGGATAAAAAAATATGCAGAGGGTTTCGGACATACTCTGTACCAAGGGTTAAGCCTTGGTTGATTGGAGTGGAGTGAATATTTATGAAAATAGCAGTAGTTGCCGGTGGTTTAAGCCCGGAGAGAGATGTTTCCCTTTCATCAGGCTGTTTGGTTGCCAATGCCTTAAGACAGGCAGGGCATCGTGTAGTATTATTGGATGTATATGAGGGAATATCGCCGGAAGAAGACCTGGATAATTTATTTAAGGATAGCAGTGCCAAACCATATTCATATATTGTACCCGATAAAGCGCCTGATTTAAAGGAAATAATGCGCAGAAACAATAACAGGAAAGCATTGATTGACCCTAACGTGCTTAAAGTGTGCCAGGCTGCCGATGTTACCTTTATAGCGCTGCATGGCGCTATGGGCGAAAACGGCCAATTGCAGGCAACTTTTGATGTTATGGGAATTAAGTATACAGGAACCGATTATATTGGCAGCTTGTTGGCTATGGATAAGGATTTAACAAAAAAGCTTTTAAAACAGTCAGGCTTTCCAACCGCCGACTGGGTGGTTTTTAAAGAAGGTATGTCATTAGATTCATTGGCACAGGAAATTGGTTTACCATGTGTTGTAAAGCCCTGCAGTGCCGGCTCAAGTATAGGTGTTTCCATTGTATATAGCAAAGAAGAACTTAAGAACGCAATTATTAATGCGCAGGAAGTTGATGCCAGTGTTATTGTTGAAAAATTTATTTCCGGCAGGGAATTTTCAGTTGGTATATTGGATGGTGCTGCGTTACCGGTGATTGAAATCATACCAAAGCAGGGTTTTTATGATTATAAAAACAAGTATCAGGCAGGATTAACCGAGGAGATTTGCCCTGCAAACTTGTCCGAACCCGATACAAAAAGAGTGCAGGAATTGGCAGTTAAAGTTCATAGAACATTAAGGCTTGGTTCATATTCAAGAGTGGATTTTATCCTGGGAGACGACAGAGAGTTTGTTTGTCTTGAAGCAAACACATTGCCGGGTATGACACCAACGAGCCTGCTTCCTCAGGAGGCTTTGGCTGCGGGAATATCTTATGTTGAACTCTGCAACAAAATTATACATATGGCGTTGAAATAAAACTTTATACACAGTAAATCCGGTACATGTCATCGAATATGACATATATTGTCAATGCCGATAGGGTGACTCAGAAAAAGTGTGTTTTTAACCCGCCGGGCTAAAAACACACTTTTTAAATTTTTGCCATGGTTACATGAAGAAATTTGAACTTACAGCATTTTTTCAGCCATTTCTATCATACGCTTTACCATTTGCCCGCCTATAGGGCCGCCTTGCTTACCATTAACGTAGGATGGCAAATCACCTTTGTAATGATCGTTGTTTTCTTTCACATATTGCAATGCCCCTATTTCCTTTGCGCACTCCAGCTTAAATTTCGTTAATGCTTCTCTTTTGGATGGCACTAATGGTGTTTTAGGTCTTGACAAATTTCTCACCTCTTTTTTAGTGTTATTTTTCCCCGAGGGATGTTGTCAATACCTTGTATATTCTGAGTGAAATTCATGAATTTGCTTAATTTCAGTATTTTTGATTAATATAACTATCTGTAACAGAACGTTTTTTTTCATCCCGAAACACTTTTTCCTCGCGCAGACGCTTTAAAATAGTTTTATTTTTAGAATGCAGAATAACATTATCTGCTTCCGGACCTCCAAAGGGAATTGACAACGTATTTATTTCCATTAACGCATCCGGATCATAAATTACTATTTCAAAAAGTTTATTTTTAAGCCTTTTTGACTTCACCTTGACAAAATAAGCTTCTATATTTTTATAGTCTAATAGTTTTAACAGTGACATGGTAACCTTATCTTTTTCATAATAGCAGCTTTCCGATTGGGAAAGCAGGTAACGCCTTTGTTTGCTGCCCGGGGGATAATCCCTTGATTGCCTGTAATAAAATTTTGCTAAGACATTATAATATTGGTAATTGTAAATTGCTTTTTTTATATTATCCACTCTGCTAAAAGGTTTAATTCCAAGACGCTCAATTGTATTAAAATTCTCCTCAATAAATTCATTTTTTGTCAGGTCACCCATCTTGTATTGCAACAAAAGGCTTTGTCTGTGTTTTAGGAACCGTTCAAATTTGTTGTTTGCCATTTTATCCACCACAAATCCAATTAAGTTGTAATTTAATCATGCCACAGTTTTGTGTTCGATACAAGGCAAACAGGACAAACCACAGGTAATCAATTCAGGGAATTATTGCATATCATGTAAATCAAAAATATTACAGCAATGAAGAGTGAAAATTCTTCGGGATAAACTTGACATAAAACCTGGCCAAATTGTGCTATATATGGTATAATAGAACATGGTAAAATGCCATATACAGCACATTTGGGAGGAGTATAAAAATG
>JAAYGP010000103.1 GCA_012727625.1 Clostridiaceae bacterium | reverse complement strand
CTTATTACAGAGCCAAGGTTATTGGGATCAGTAATACCGTCAAGTATTAATATAAACGGCGGCTGCCCCTTATCCTTTGCAATTTTCAAAATATCTGAAACATCAGCATAATCGTAGGGGGCAGCATCTGCAATAACTCCCTGGTGATTCCTTGACAGGGACATGGTATCAAGTTTTGATTTTTCCAGGTAAGTTACGACAATACCCTTACTGCGGGCAATAGCATATATTCTTTCAAGAACCGGATCCTTTGAATTTTTCTCCATATATAACTTGTTGATGGTGTGACCTGCTTTTAAAGACTCCAGTACTGAGTTTTTACCTTCAATTCTTCCGGATTCTTCCTCTTCTCTCTGAAAATTATCCTTTTCCAGGGGCTTTCTGTTATATTTGTTTCTCTTCATTATTTCCTTTCACATCTCCCTGTACAATTGTATTGGCTGCCATACAAGCCAGCTCAGGACCCGTTTTCTTTTTTTGTGTCTTCTGCCTGTTCGATTATATTGACAGCCATGTTCAGCAACTCATTAAGGCGCTCCTTTTTTCCGCAAAGATGCAAATACCCCAAAACCGCCTCTAAAGCAGTGGCACGCCTGTAATCCAATACATCGGCATGTTTTGGAATGGTTGCTGATTTCGAGTTTCTCCCTCTCCTGAAAATTGCTTTTTCCTCTTCGTTTAACCTGTAATAAAGCACGTCTGCAATACTGCTTTGCGCTTCCGCACTGACATAACTTATGGCTTTTACATGCAATTTATGTGCGGATCCGCTTTTTCTCATGGCAAGGCGACACCTTATAAACAAATCAAACACGGAATCTCCTACCCATGCCAGAACCAGCGGAGAAAACTGCTTAACCTGTAAAGATATTTTTTCCTGTCTCTGCTCCATATTTACCAACCTTTCAGCCAGTCAGCCGGCTTCCGCCGTTAAAGCAGCGACAGAAGTCAGCAATCTTATTATACATATAACCGAAATACTTTACCATGTTAAACTAATTTCCGGGTTAAGCCCATTTAAGCGGCTTAGTATGTAGAATATACAAACAATATGGCTTTGCCTTAAAAATTTATGTTTATTTTGTCACTTGTTATTGCAAGGCTAAAGCCGTTATAATATTAATGTACACTGATACTTTTTAACATACTTTTACCTCCTTTCTTTTATAATATGATTATCTGCCAGGAAGCTTACAATGGCTTTCAGGCGCAAGTTGTTGCAGACAGCTTGCATCAGCATAATAGATGCTGAACAGCCATACTGTGATTGCAGATAATCGGTTTAAAATGTGCAATCACAGTAAAAAACATTCTAACAAGCGGAGCGAGAGCTCCGATTTTTTTTGCACTAAATGCATTATCTTTATTTTTTTTTATTGATACGGTATAATACGGTTAACTTGTAAAGGAAGAAAAATTTTATATCGTAGCGGAATGGAATATTTATTATGAGAGTGTTACATTTAATCGGAGGCGGTGACGAGGGTGGCGCAAAAAGCCATGTCCTGTCACTGGTAAAGCAACTTGGAGAAAAAATCAGTGTTAAACTTATAAGCTTGCGTCCCGGGCCCTTTGCCGATGACGCCAGGGCCATGGGGATCGATGTTGTTGTTGTTCGATCCGGGAATATATTTTCTGATATCAGAAAAATAATAAAAATAACAGTGGAAGGAAAATATGATATCCTTCACACCCACGGCGCCAAAGCAAACATGATTGGTGTTTTTGTGAAGCATAAAACAGGTATTCCCGTTGTCTCAACAATACACAGCGATTACAGGCTGGATTATCTTCACAGTGTTTTAAAAATGTATTCTTTTGGTTTAATCAACACTATTGCATTAAGGTTGATTGATTATTATATAGCTGTGTCCGAGAATTTCAAGGATATGCTTATTAAAAGAGGGTTCCCGGCACATCGTATTTATACGGTCTATAACGGTATACCCTTTGACAACCAGGTTGAAATTCTTCCGCTCGATGTTTTTGCCGAAAAATACGGCATTAAAGTAAACTCCGGTGACGTGTTTGTTGGTATTCTTGCGAGATTGCATCCGGTTAAGGGGCACACTGTTTTTCTCGACGCAGCAGCTAAGGTGTTGAAAAAACATCCCAACACGAAATTTTTGATTGCAGGGAAAGGGGATGATTTGCAGCAGGTTCTTGAAAAGAAGGCAAATTCACTTGGAATATCTGATAATGTGCTTTTTCTTGGCTGGGTGACCGAGCCTCTCTCTTTCCTGGAATTCATTGATATAAATGTTCTTGCATCGTACAGCGAAAGTTTCCCCTATGTTATTCTGGAGGGAGCCAGAATGAAAAAGGCCACCGTATCAAGCAAAGTGGGCGGGCTTGAAGATCTTTTTGTTCAGAATGAAAATGGATTTTTATACACTCCGGGTGACAGCAATGCATTGGCAGAGCACCTTGAAACACTAATAAGTGATCCTGAAAAACGTCGCAATATGGGTGAAAAACTGTACCAAAGGGCAAAAGAGCATTTTTCACTGGAATCTATGTGCAGCACCCAGCTTGGAATATATAAATCCATGCTTCGGAAAGAAAAGCAAAACAAAATGGACAAAAAATTATACGACATAACCGTACTTGGCTATTACGGTTATGATAACAGCGGTGATGACGCGATATTGAAGTCTTTCATAGACCATGTGCAGCGTTACTACAAGGATTTATCGGTAGTGGTATTGTCCAACAATCCATCCCAAACCCGCGAATTATATCGTGTTCAGTCAGTATACCGTTTTCACCCCATAAAGCTTCCTTTAATTCTGTCAAAAACAAGGCTTTTTATAAGCGGAGGCGGCACTCTCATTCAGGACGGAACCAGCAGCCGTTCACTGTGGTATTACCTGTCTATGATTAAGCTTGCCTTGAAAAAGGGAGCTGATGGAGTGCTGTTTGCCAATGGTCTTGGTCCTTTGACAAGAAAAAGGAACCGTAATGCGGCATCTGAAATTTTAGACAAAATGGAAGTAATTACATTAAGGGATCCTAACGCCTATGAGGAGCTGAAATCCCTCGGGGTCACAAAACCGATTACCAAAGTGGCTGTTGACCCGGTATTGGCGCTTCCTCCCGGGGACTTAAAAGTTGGTCTTAAGATACTTAAAAATGAAGGCATCCCTTCAGGTGAAAGAACTATTGCATTTTGCCTGAGAAAATGGAAAAAGGTAAAGCGCTCCGAGGAGATTCTTGCTTCCCTGGCTGATAAAATTACCGCTGATTACAATGCCATACCGCTCTTTGTACCGATGCAGCACCCTGATGATCTTCGATTTTCCAGAAAGATCATCCGTCGTATGCAGAAAAAAGGATATGTTATAAATGGCAGGTATTCTGTCAATGAGATCATGTCAATTCTTGGAAATACAGATTTGGTAATCGGTATGAGGCTTCATTCGTTAATATATGCGGTAAACATGGGGCTTCCCATGGTAGGGCTTGCTTATGAACCGAAAGTTGACTATTTCATGGAGTCAATTAACCAGCCCTTTGTTCAATGGAATGATAGTTTTTCAATGCCAAAATTAATGGAAAAGATTAACTATGTCTGGCACAATGCTTCATCCATTAAAGACACTCTTAAGGAAATGAAACCATGCCTGGAACAAAAGGTTTTGGAAGCAATAGAGCTTACTCTGTCTCCGCTGAAACAGTAACCGGATTTTCATCGCTATTTTTTTCCCTTTCAATCTGCGGTTTCCCGTATGCAAGAAACATAACCACACCCGCAAGAAGCCAGAAATATGTTGAAATTAAAGGAATTTCAAACATATTTTCAGACAGGTTAAACATTATTATAGCTGAAAGGCCGGCGATAATCCCTCTTGTCCAGTCTTTCTGCGCATTATCCTTAATCCTGGAAAGCGCTCTTAAACACCATGCGATTGTTGAATACATAAGCATTAAGAATGCCGTCAGCCCGAATATTCCCATTTCCACAGCTGTTTTCATATAGTAATTATCCATTGAGAAAGTGTTGTTCAGCTTGTGGTTTAAAGCGACAGAGCCTCCAAACTGGCCATGGCCCATTCCAAGCCAGAAGTTCTCCATGAAAAGCCGGTAGCCTGTAATCGTCCTGTAAACCCGTCCTCCCACGCTGCTGCTTTCTATATAATCGCTGGACAGCAGATACAAAATCCGGTTTGAAATAGATGGGACAAAAACAACCGTGAACATGAAAACGGCAGCCATTGCGACAATAACGGGGGCAACCAGCTTTCTATTCTTCAGAAATACAAATATGATTAACGCTAAAAAACAAAAGATCCAACCGCCCCGGGACATTGTAAACAGTAGACATAAAGACATTGCCCCGATGGCTGATGCCACGTAGATTTTTCTTTTGCGCTCCTTCTCCGCAAAATACATTCCGACTGCAACGGGAATCAGCAGTGACAGATAACCCGCAAGCATATTTGGTCTGGTAAATATTGAGAACACACGGGTCCTGACCTCTCCTTCAGCAATATCCGTCCATGATGACGGTATCTGAACTGCCAATATATACTGATATATCCCGTAAAGGCTAACCAGCAGACCTGAGATGAGCAGGACATTTAACAGCCTTTTTACGCCTTTTGGTGTCTTTAAAAGCTGAACAACAACAAAAAACCACAATATATATTGTATGACTGCCCTTAAACCCTCAACCCCAATGGAGAAATCAGGGGCTGCAACAAAGAGCAGAACAACACCGACTGTCATGAATAATAAAATGGAAAAATCAAGGGGTGTTTCACGATATGGTCTTTCTTTTCTGTGTATGACCCATTTATAAAACCAGACACCGAAACAAAAAAGAAGCGCCAGCTCATCCCAATAAGATGAAAAAGCCGTTGGCGATTCAATTGCCTTTTGAATAAAATCAAAATAAACTCTTTTTCCGAACATTGAAAGAATCTGAGAACCGGGACGCCCGATTACAGACCGCAGAACAAATTCAAAGGCAGTGTACAGAGCGGCAATCAGTGTCGCTTTTTCATAATCCGTAAAAATAATAACCAGCCCGACAACCAGGGTAATGACCGCAACTGTGGGCATTAATCCAAGATATGACGAAAGGATTCCTGAAACGAATATCCCACCAAAAACAGCTATATTTTTAAATGCTTTCATCAACTTCACCTTTATTCCATAATCAGTTTATAAATTTTTACTATAAAACTGTTTTCCAAAGCAATTTTTCTTTTTTCGGAGTCTGCCATAAATACAGCCCCGGCAATAAATGTAATACCCAAAAACAGTATATCCCGGAGCATAAACCTGTTCTGAACAATTCTGCCAAGGGCATAACCCATACCAAATAAAGGCAGTATCAAAGCAGTTGCTTTCCCGCCCGAAATCGTATCTTTAAATGCTTTCACAACAGACTCAATAACGCTTTTTCCGGAAGCATCCGATATTACCTTTGAAACCCGCATTACGAACCTGTCCACATAATTAAATAATATCCTGATTACTTTAATAAAAACAGAGCTTTCCATGGCACTTCGACGGCGTGCCACTGACTCAAACACCCTGACGAGAATGCTGTATCTGTATACATTGACAATCCATAGCACTATACGTTTAACATAGCTGTTATTATAGTAAATGTATAATAACCTGAACAGGCGCATTGCAATGCTGTTTTTTACAATCTGCATCTTTAATCTCCTATTACTCAATCCTGATTACTACTGACGGAACCTCAACCCGGTCTGTTTTAAGGGCAATCAGTTTACCAACCGTCGCATGTGTCTGGGCAATATAAATCATAGGCTCATTGGCGGGACTTTTAACCAGCACTTTCACATAGATATCCAAAAGTTCCGGATGCCTCTTCACAATAATGTCTCCGTCCGCAGTGTAAACATCTATTCTTGCGGGCTCTGAGTCAATTTCCGTAATCGTTACATCCAAAAAGCTGTTGCCATAGTAAAAACGATCCCCCACTTCCAATGCATCCAGAACATCCTTACTGACCGCTTCAACTTTTAATGTAATATAATAGTCTTTTGTATTAACAGTCTGTGCAGGGGTGTCCTTTTTCATATACCAGATTCCGCCGGCTATGACAGCCAGGATTACAAGAATAACACCCAGATCAATAATGTTAATAAGACCAAATAATTTTCCTTTTTCGTCCAGAATTTTCATAACGGTTACATCCTTTCGTATCCTGAAGTAAAACTTTTATTTTAGTATAAGCGTTAATATTTATTCAAGCTTTTACAATAAAATCAATTAACATTCTAACACAAACTATCAAAAATCTCCACCAATTTTCTTGTTAATTCCCGTCTTTCATACCTGGCTATTTTTTCCTTGTCGGGATTAAAACTGTCTTTTCCGGTAAGCCAGTTGTCATACAGAGCTTTAAAACATTTTGCTGTTGCCTCCACATCCTCACAATCAGCCACCAGTCCGGTTCTCGTTTCTTTAATGAGAGCTGCTGCCGCCCCCTTTGCCGGAACAGATGCCAGGATTGGTTTGCCGGTGTTAATATACTCCATCAGCTTTCCTGTGTAAATAGCCTCTGTACCTTTCCCCAGAAGCAGCAGAACAGCGTCTGATTTCACTAAATTGCTCAAGCATTCCCTGTGGGGCATGTATGGAAGTAATTCAACGATTCCGGAGAGGTTATAAGAATTTGCTATTCTGTTAAGCTCGTCAACCTTGAACCTTCCTATGAATCGCATTCTGATACCGGAGGGGTTTACAGCATTTTCGGCAATAAGTTTAGAAACTGCTTTGAAAACAATCTCCGGGCTTGTATTTCCGTAAATAAGCCCCGTATACGTTAATGTGAACTTTTCGTTTCTTCCGCCCGTTTCAAACCCCTCAAAGTCCTCCTTGTCATAACCGTTCGGAATTACATGAAATTTATTCTCCAGCTCAGAATATTCGCCGACGGAATTGGCTTTCATAAACGGTGTGTTTATAACAACTTTATCAGCTCTATCAAATACACTCCGCTCCATTATTTTCTCTTTTTTTATCCTGCGCCTGCTATACCCATATGCCCTGACAAAGGCATTGTGGGTCCATTCATCCCGAAAGTCGGCAACCCACGGCAAATCAGGAAATTCCTTTTTTATTTCCATAGCTAACAGATGCGTGCTGAAAGGCTGGGAAGTTGAATAAATAAGCTGAAAATTACTGTTTTTTACAATTTCAACAGCCTTTTTCACTGAGAAAATCTGCCACAGGCGCTCTCCGTCAGGAACCAGAATTCTTCGACGTATATATTTTCCCGCAAGGTCTAATGGAGGTATCAGCTCAGATAAATCCCAGGCATTGCTTCTGTAAATTAAAGTACCCTCAGGGATTTCAGTGCATAGTGTTTCATCGGTTAGCTGTGCTTTTTCAGCATCACGTGTAAACACTACACCTTCCCATCCGAATTCGGGCATATATTTCAGGAATTTTGTTGTTCTCTGCACCCCTGAACCACCGATTGGAGGAAACTGGTGCGCTATCATGAATACTTTTTTCATAACTTATAAGCCTCCGTTTTATAATGTCAATCCGTAACTTCCCTTAAACGAAGCTCCTGTTTCCGTTCTTTAACCATGTCTGTCCGCAATTTGGCATGATGCCCCAGTAAGTATCAAAGCCTCCTTGCAAGCTTACATCCAAAACGCATATTTATCAAATAGTTTCAACCGGATACTTTCAGCTTAACCGCTTCAGGTATTGCCATTTCACTGCCCTGTTTATTTTTTTCTGCTTAATTTTTTCTTTAGGCTATCATTTCCGCCTGAACATGACTGTTACTTCTTTTAGTTCTCCGGAAACCAGCAGCACAGCAAGGTATACAAATGCTCCTGAAACAACCATCAGTGCAAGGGATGTTAAGCTCTCAGGCAGTATCTGTTTCATTGCGTGCAAAAACAGAAACATGGCAATACAGGCAAGAGCTATTTTCAGGAAACTGCTCCATTTAACATACCATTTTATTTTCTTTCTGCTTCCTGCCACAGACATGCATAAATACAGGAAGAAGGAAAGAAGTGTTGAAACAGCGGCTGTCCGGTAACCATAAACAGGAATGAACACGATGTTTATAACAATATTAACGCCTGCGCTCACTGCCGTATTTCTGAAAATAGGTTTGGTATCGGCGGATAACTCCCAGGCTTTGTTGCTGTACTCAACAAGACCGGAGCACAAAAGTCCCGCGGCTACAACGGAAATAACATAACCATTTTCATAAAATTGCTCTCCCAGGAAAATACCCGACACCCTTCCGGACAATGAAATGAGCCCTGTAACAGCAGGCAAAGCAATAAGGAGATAATAGCGTATAGCCTGCGATAACAGCTCTGCAGCCTGTTCAGGCTCATTTCTGTTATAGGATTTCAGCAAAATCGGATATACCCCTCTCATTACACCGGTTGATATCATAAGCAGTACCATGGACGGTATGACATAATTTGCGGAATATATCCCGAATTGCGTATCACCCGCAAGCGGCTGAACAATAAGGCGATCGGACTGGTTTAAAAGGGCTGTTGTGATATTCACCCCTAAAAATGGCAAACTGTATGAAAACAGAATTTTAAATATCTCCTTTTTTACTTTCCCTGCTTTCAGATGTATAAAAACATTTATTCTGAAAATGATAATCGCGGCAATGGAAAGATCGGTTATCCCATAGCTTAATAATGCGGCAGTCGGACTTACTTCATTGTTCTTCAGGATAATTATGAACAGATAAGTTAAAACAAGTTTTACAAGATTACTGCTTACCGATAGTATTAAATTCAGCTTAATCCTGCGCATAAATGCAAGAAGAGGCAACAGAAACTGGGACAGACTGAAGCCTGCAAACATAAATATATAATACCTGAAAATATCCGCAGGAACCGTTAATCTTACAGTATAGGAGATTATAAAGGCTGTGCATATGACAGATAAGCCAATTACAGCCTGTACCGCAAATATTGTTTTAAAAAAATCTGATTCCTCGGTGCTGTTCTGGTATTGGCTCACATATCGTGTCGCGGATTGGGTTATCCAACCTGCGAACACAAGGTTAGCCATATTGATAAGAGCTGTTCCGTATGTGATATGAGAGTATATCTCAGGCGTAAAAAAATGATTGGTATAGGCATATAACAGGAGAATACCCAATACACCCTCGGCTATCTTGGCGGGGAGATATAGAACAGTATCCTGTGCCATGATTTTTTTAACGCTGCTTACGTCCATATAAGTTCCATCCTTCAGCAAAAAAAATAATGTCTTAATATTTAATACATAAGGCCAATTAATTTTAACATATGTAATATTTTCTTTCTATAAGTAAAAATAAAAGAGCCAAATTAAAAGGCAAGGATAAATTCCTTGCCTTTATTGGTTATTTGATAATCAACGCTGTTTATAACAGAGATTCCTGGTTCTCTTTGATGTTAAAGCAGCAATTACCCAGGCAAATCCGCTCAACAGGTCCGAGGTCCATCGTGATATCAAATCTTTCTCTTATTTTATGTAATTTAAATAAGTACCGGCAAAATAAATGTTTTAAGGTACGCTTATCGGATCTTTGTCACGGAAACCATAAAGCAGGAATGGGATGGTAACGCCCAAAATGCTTAACAATGTGTAAGTCATTGCTTTTTCCGGGACGTATTGGCCGTAGAGATTATAAAGTGTTATAAGAGTCAATGCGTAATAGGCAAGCCACAACAAGGTTCCCAATAAGGGAATAGCACCTAAAACCAAACATTATTTGCTTAATACTATTTTAACAATGTCATCCTGGTTAATACCGGACAACTCCTGAATTATTTCGTTGTACATAATAATATCCCCATTTATCCTGCCCTTGTGTCAAACAGCTTCTGTTTTTATATATGATATCCAAATTTATATATTTGTCAACGCTCAAGCCCTGCTTTTACCTGTTCTCTTGCCTGCTCTTTGCATAAACGGGAATACTTACCCTGTTACAGGATTAGCCCGTCATGTGAGCTGTCCTGATGATTTTTCCGCTATTGAAAACCGCAATACGGCCTGCTAATACAGCTATGGAAAAACGGCTAATTCTTTATATGCTTTCAGGATTCGCTGCATTCAGGTACACCTTATATAATAGTCTTTAGATCCAAATAATTTTGCGGTTACACACATTCATTGCAAAGATATTATTTCTCTTGTTTAAATAGCAAAAGAAAACAGAGAGACTAAACCTTATGTGTCTGCCTCTCATACCTAAATGTCTCAGTTCTCCATGTAGGAATTCCGGAACATAATACCGGTGCATTATATTGCATTATTGCTATAAAAAAATACAATCACGATGCGTTTTGAACAGATCCGTCCCCAATGGCGTAATTCCGAAACGCAATAAAACTGCAATATATGCAACGCATCCAAATCCATCATGAATATAGTGTATATATCATTGACGGGGATTAAAAACCTATAATTCATCCAAAAAAATTTCTCTCCCCGTTTTTAAGGACTTTTCAATTGCATTTAGCAGCACAACGGGAGCTAAAAGATGGTTAAGCGGTAAAGGTATTTTCCTTGTATTCAGCATTTCTGCAAATTTTGCAAAGCCAAGCCTGTAAACGATAGAAATATCAATTTCCCTTACTATTGTCTTTTTCTCTCCATAGATAATACCCAAATATCTTGGAGCTTCCTTTGTAAAATTCATGACAACATGGTATCTGTCATATTTGGCAACAGCTATAATGTTTCCATTGCTTTCACTTGTTATGACTGACTTTACATCATAACCGAAAACATTCATAAGCATCTCTGCCAAATGAGGCCCATAGAAGAATAACCCACCATACTCGCTGTCAGGATTAGCAGGAAAGTTCATCACTCCTGATAATATTTCCCCAAAGCTTTTGTCGTTTTCCACAGAATTTTTCAGCATGACAATATCATAAGCATATTTACAAGTGGAACCCCCAGTAAGAAGAGTATTATTTTTTTCTGCTGCCTCAATAAGCTTTTTTGCATCAGAAATTTTTATCGTAAACGGTTTGTCTATCCATGTGGGTATACCTGCTTCCACAAAAGGCAATGCATATTCTGCATGCAGATCTCCGTGCCGGAAAACTACCATAACTGCATCTACCCTGCTGAACATTTCCTTCGGATCTTTGGCAATAAATTCTATTCTTCCTTCTCTTGCGACTTCTTCAGTTCTCTTTTCATCGTGACCATAAATTGCAGTGACTCTGATATCCGGGAATTCATACTCACCCGTTAATTCGTTCTTAATGTTTGTTAACTTGGAAAATGCAAGAGCATGGCTGTTGTCCGAACCAATAATTCCCACTCTAAACATAATCTAACTTCCTTTCTGAAGTGGGCTCCGCCCACACTCTAATGTAAGTATTCACGGATGCAAAGCATAGCAAACCTTGTTTTTTATTTATGTTTTGCACCATTATGTTACTAAAACATTTTAGACATTGGATTCTGTCTATAGCACTCTTCAATTACTGCAACCTGCTGCCGTACATGTTGAGGTGTAATAATAAGCGGTGCTCCTTCCGTCAGAGACTTATAAAGCATTTTATAGAATTTTGAAGACATAGTGTGGAAGAGATCCTTTTGTTCTTCAGGTATATCCCAACTGTGCTCATACCATTTCAGCTGCTCACCGCAATATGCCGGTAATCCATCTTCGTTCTCAAGAGGTTCACGTATTAACTGCCTTTTTGGAGCTTCCCCGGGAATGAAATATTTCCATTTTGCATGTGTGCTGGATGCTATCAAGCCGCCGCAGGTTCCCTGAACATTGTATGTAAAGTTTGGATAAGCGCAGCATGAAGAAATTTCAAGATCAATAACCGGGCGCCCTTTCCCTTTTAGAATTATCTTAACATAGTCCTCCGCATCACCAAAAGTATTAGCTCGATCCATAATGCAGGTTACTTCCGGCATAATATCTGTTCCGAAAAGCTGTAATGCCTGATCCATTGGATGGGGCCCGGTATTTAAAAGACTTCCTCCGGCATAATCCTGTATACATTGCCAATCCCACCTTCTGGCAAACCCGTTAAACTCAATACTGATTTGAACAATTTGACCCAAAACACCTGAATCGATCACCTTCTTAACCTGTTCAAAATAAGGTGCAAATCTTGACTGCTGGAATATGGCAAGCAACTTTCCTGATTTCAGGGACGCTTCTATTAATGCATCTACTTCTTCTGCTTTGCGGGCTAAAGGTTTCTCACATAAAGTATTAAAGTGATTATTTAATAGGTCAAGAGTAATGGGAAAATGCATATGACTTGGTGTAGCATTAACAACCAGATCAATATCCTTCCGGTTCAAAATATGATGGTAGTCGTCATACACATCGCATCCAAATTCCTCTTTAGCCCTTAACCTTCTCTCTTCAATGGGGTCAACAACAGCAACAATCTTATACATATCTTGTTCTGTCTTGAAATATCTACCATGGATGTCACGTCCGCTGCGCCCCTGGCCTAAAATACAAACATTAATTTTTTTCATATTCCTCAACTCCTTTTTTTTAACTCCTTTCAATGATCATATCATATAAAAGATATAATTCTCCCCTATGTGTAACTACCGACACCTTGGGGTTTTAAACCTCCGTTGAGTAATTGCCGCAGATAGAATGAAACTCCAGGCACCGGACGGTTCATGCAGTATTCCTATTCCATCCACGTTGCAAACATTCTCGACCCGTTGTATTCACTGTACCAGTCATAAGTGCATTCCGTGTTTTTATAAATAAACCTTGAAGGGCAACCGGTATTCATCCAGTCAATAGGCTCGGCATAATTACCCCCCAGCGATGCTATCCTGAAAATCTCTCTTACCCTGCGTTTCTCTTCATCGTCAAGTATTCCCGGGGTTATGGAAGCAAAAGTTGTGCTTCCGGTTATTGCACAAAGTTCCAGGAATCTGATGTTAAGCTCACTGGACACTTTGGCGGTAAAACAAGCACAATCAGGATCAGTATTATAAAATATTCCGTTTTGCGGAAGACGCATAAACGCATTAACACCATGACGTCTTGTATATTCCCAGTTCCTGCCGCTGGTGTCCGCGCCTGTGCGATAAACCCCATGAATTCCTGCTGTAAGATGACTATATGTATTGCAGCCAATTACTATGGCATCTTTTGCTCCGTTCTGTATGGCTTCGTAGAGACTCTTTGCTATCTGGGCGGTTGTTTTCGTTCTGTCATAGAAATTCCATCCGTCCTGGGCCGTCACAGCGCCTGTTATATCCATTGTTGAATAATCATGTTTTATTAATTTGTATCCCCAACCTGAGATGAGTCCGGCATCAGAAAAAACCTCCCGCAATACCTCGGGATGGCTGGGATCCATAATCTGTCCGAAACTGTGCGGTGCCGCTCCGGGCCTTTGCAGAATCATTTCAGACGGTAAATGTTTCATCGTAAGAAGCGGTCTGAACCATAAACCCGGTATGCATCCATGACTCTCGATATCAGATGCCGTTTTTTCCATGTCGGGGAAACAACTATTGCTACTATTCCAGGGACCACCGTTGTATGTGCCCCAGTTGTTATTCATTCTAAATGGCTGCCATCCGTCGTCAATTACCAAATACGGACTTAAAACCGCATCTGATGCAAGCTCAGCCAATTGCCCGGCTTCTTCCATTACACTTTCATAATTTATATTCCCATATGCCCAGTACCAGTTGTTCACGCCAAAAACAGGCCGCTTCACTTCTATCGGCCTGTCACACATTATTTTACAGAACTCCCGGCATGCGGTGAATGCTGATTCTCCCTCCTTACATGACGAAGGTTTGCTTGATCCCAGTTATGCTACCGATACAGCAACCGAGTATGATAAAGCTCAAAAACTTTTTCAGCCACTGCTTTAATAAGGTCAGGATCATCGGATAATAAGTAACACAAATTTGAATAACCTAACAAAGCCTCCATAGTTTCAAAAGGTCCTCCGTCTTGTGCAATAAGCATCATCCCGTCAGGTAAAACACGGCAGCTGTCCTCTATTTCCTTATAGCTTATTTCATCTGGTTTTAACCAACGATATTTATAAAAGCTTTCCCAATCGGTTATAGGATAAGGTAGCGTGGTATCTTTTAAGTTTCCTTTTTCCATCTTATAACGAGGCCATACAGGTACGTAATCATATCCTGCTTTGTAATAAAACTCAACTTGATCCGCTTTACAAATAAATTTCCTGCCTAATATTTCTTCCATAATTTCAATATTAACAAAAAGTTCATATAACGGAACATAATCTGGTATGCCATTCAGCTCTGAAGAGTAAAATTGCATAAACTCATTTTTGGTGTTCGAATAATTATTCCATAATTGCCATTATATTTCATATGCTCTATTTCTTTTTTTGTTAAAAGGACTAATCCAAAAAATACGGATTTTTGTTTTTAAATTGTAAATTTCGAAAAAGCCTTTTCTTTATATCACATCCCTGCTATAATAGTTACATCAAGCAAACCTGACTTGTGCTGGTTTTGCTGGTTGTAGAATGTCCTCGTCTGTTAATTTGCGTGTGTGGATAGCTTCTAACAGTTTCGAGGATATTTCT
>JAAYGP010000102.1 GCA_012727625.1 Clostridiaceae bacterium | reverse complement strand
CCATTGGCAACAGCATCGCAGTTGCGGTTGAAAAAACAATTCATCTCATCGAATCACAAAACAATTTTATTAAAACCATTGACGCGCTTGTTGCGGCAATTGAAGCGAGGGATCAGTACACAAAAGGGCACTCTCAGCGTGTATCTGCTTTGGCTGTAAAAATCGCCAATAAGATGGGAATGAACAAACAACAGGTTGAGGAGCTGCGGATAGCAGGTATTCTGCACGACATTGGAAAAGTTGGAATAAGCGATAGAATTCTGTTGAAAAAAGGTCCCCTTACAAAGGAAGAATATGATGAAATAAAAAAACATCCGGCAATAAGTAACAGGATATTACATTCCATCGGTTTGCCGGACAGGATTTTAAAGGCTGTTGCTTTCCACCATGAGCGTTATGACGGAGGCGGATATCCCTTTGGACTGACCAATGAAAGCCTTGGTTATGAACCGCAGATTATTGCTGTTGCAGATGCGTTTGATGCCATGACAACTTTAAGACCTTATAAAAAACCAATGTCCTGGCAAATGGCTGTCCTTGAACTTGAAAGATGCAAAGGAAGCCAGTTCAATCCCGAAATTGTAGATATAATGGTACGAATTATAATAGAGGGAAATGCCGATGATGAACCCTTTGAGCATATACACTGCATAGTTTAGCACCGCAATTCCTAAGTTGTATGCCATCCTTTTCTTCCCCGCAATGAATCATAAGAAGAATACGACTTGCAATAAATTTGTTGTCAATACAGGACATGTGTGTTATAATCATAAAGGTTTTCAGATGCTTATTGCGGTCATGTTACTATTCGGGTGAGTTAAAGCACTTTTTAACAGAACCTTTGAATGGCAACGGGCGAATTTGAATTTATTTGGGATTGAAATCCTGTCTTGCTTCTTGGCATAAAACGCATATAATGTCTGAAATGGAGTGGAAATTGGATTCAATAGATGTTTTCAGGCAGAAATTGTTTAACAAAAATGCCTGCTGATTATACTAAAAGCTTAGGGAGGCTTATTTGTAATGAAGTCAAAAGTAGAAAATGTAGAAAAAAACGTGGTAAAGCTTACTATCGAAGTTGATGCTGAAACTTTTGCAGAAGGCTTGAAAAAGGCATATCTGAAAAATAAAAATCGTTTTATGGTGCCGGGTTTCAGAAAAGGAAAGGCTCCAATGCATTTAATAGAGAGGAATTATGGTGAAGGTGTCTTCTATGAGGATGCTTTTAACATCGTATGCCCACAAGCTTATGAACAGGCACTGAAGGATAACAACATAGAACCTGTGAGCCGTCCTGAATTAGACATTGATCAGATTGGAAAAGGCAAGGACCTGATTTTCACCGCTAAAGTCACAGTAAAGCCGGAGGTTATACTGGGAGAATACAAGGGCCTTAATATTGAGAAGGATACTGTGAATATAACTGATGAAGATGTTCAGAAAGAACTTGAAAAAATACAGGATAAAAACGCGAGGCTGGTCAGTGTTGAGAACAGGCCTGTAAAAGAAAAAGATACGCTTAATATTGATTTTAAAGGTTTTATAGACGGCGAGCCTTTTGAGGGCGGAGAAGCGGAAGGCATTACTCTTGTTGTAGGTTCCGGCACTTTTATTCCTGGATTTGAAGAACAGCTGATCGGAGCTGAAAAGGGCGGGGAAATTGAGGTAAATGTTAAGTTCCCTGATGATTACCATAATGAAGAGCTGAAGGGCAAAGAAGCCGTGTTTAAGGTGGTTGTCAATGAGATAAAGGAAAAGGAACTTCATGTAATAGATGACGAATTTGCCCAGGACGTGAGCGAATTCGACACCCTGGAAGAATTTAAGGCAAGCATTATGGAAAGGCTTATTAAAGAGGCTGAAGAAGCTGCAGAAAAAAAATATGAAAATGATGTTATTGACAAGACAGTTGAAAACGCCGGGATTGATATTCCGGAAGTCATGATAGAACAGCAGCTGGACAATATTCTCAACAGATTAGACATGACCCTGCGATACCAGGGCATGGATCTGAATAGCTATATAAAAATGATAGGAACAGATGAGGATACTTTCCGCAACAGTTATCGGGAGAGGGCGGTTAAAGATGTAAAAACACAGCTCACACTGGAGAAAATTGCAAAGGTTGAAAATATTGAAGCAACCGATGAGGAAGTGGTGGCTGAAATTGCGAAATCTGCTGAAAAATACAATAAGAGTGTGGAAGATTTTAAGAAACATTTACAGAATGACGATATAGAATATATTAAAGAAACAGTAATACTGAATAAGACGATAGAACTTATGAAACAGAAATAAATATCGGAAAAAACCGGGCAATTCTGTTTATAGGCAGTAAAACCGGGTATTTTATATGTTGAACCAAACCATAAGCGATAAGACCGGCTGTTTAGTGTGTAAGGCATAATCATGCAGCTTTTGTAAAATGCTTACAGGAGGGCATCAATAAATTACTATGTCCTTACAGATTGTTTGCGGGAAATTTATTCTCCCGGGGCTGTGAATCTGCCATATTAGTTTGGAAAACTTGCTTTATATTGCCAGTTAAAATAAGATAGGAATATGATCAGAATTTAAAGGTCATATTAAAGTGAAAGGGGGATTTCAATCATGGCATTGGTACCTTATGTAATTGAACAAACTAACAGGGGAGAGCGTTCCTATGATATTTACTCCCGTTTGCTTGAAGATCGGATTATATTTTTAAGCGATGAAATAAATGATGTTACAGCAAGTCTTGTAGTGGCGCAGATGTTGTTTCTGGACGCAAAGGATTCTGACAAGGACATTCAGTTTTATATAAACAGCCCGGGTGGTTCGGTTACCGCCGGAATGGCTATTTATGACACAATGCAGCATGTTAAATCAGATGTGTCAACAATTTGCGTCGGAATGGCCGCAAGCATGGGAGCATTTTTATTGGCCGCGGGTACTCCCGGTAAAAGATACGCGCTCCCAAACAGTACTGTTATGATTCATCAGCCGATTGGCGGCGCCAAAGGTCAGGCTACCGATATTAAGATACACGCTGAATGGATTTTAAGGATTAAAGACAACATTAACAGGATTTTAAGTGAAAGAACAGGCCAACCACTTGAAAAAATACAGAATGATGTGGAACGTGATTATTTCATGTCTGCTGAGGAAGCAAAAGCTTATGGGATAGTTGACCATGTAATGGTTCGCAAATAATGAGGTGAAATAAGTGGCAAGGTATGAAGAAAAAAAACAGTTAAAATGCTCATTTTGCGGAAAAACACAGGAACAGGTAAAAAGACTTGTTGCAGGACCCGGTGTTTATATTTGTGATGAGTGTATAGAGCTTTGCTCTGAGATTATAGGTGAAGAGTTTGAGGATGTGGGCGTTGATATCCAAATGGATGAAATTCCAAAGCCCGCGGAAATCAAAAATATACTCGACAATTATGTTATCGGCCAGGAAAAAGCAAAGAAATCCCTGTCGGTTGCGGTATATAATCATTATAAAAGAATTAATTCCGATATCGTGACCGATGATGTTGAGCTGCAAAAAAGCAATATTTTAATGATTGGTCCGACAGGGTCAGGGAAGACCTTGCTGGCTCAAACTCTGGCCAAGATATTGAATGTTCCTTTCGCCATTGCTGATGCTACGTCATTAACCGAAGCCGGATATGTGGGCGAGGATGTGGAAAATATTCTGCTTAAGCTCATTCAGGCTG
>JAAYGP010000101.1 GCA_012727625.1 Clostridiaceae bacterium | reverse complement strand
GAAAAATACTGTAATACAACTTATATTAATTTTTTTCTCTGTTTGCTTTTATTGTGTAAAGTCTGGCTTTTTAAATCTTTAGAATAATAAAAGAAGTAAACACAGTGAATTAATCTGAACAAATATTAACAGGAGGACACCATGTACAATTTTTTTATTTGTGAGGACAATATTAATACAGCCAATATTATAAAAAAATATATCACCGAGTATACTGCGAAAAAAAATATGGACTGCCATATACGTATAATTAACAAAAACTTCAGACAGGTAATTGAATATGCCAAATCCAACATTGGGCATGTAAATGTTTATTTTCTTGATATTATTTTAAATGATGAAAACACAACAGGGCTTACCCTTGCAAGAGAAATAAGAAAAATAGACGCCATGGCTTACCTTATATTTATTACATCTCACCCCGAGCTTAGCTTAAAGGTCTTTCAATATAAGCTTAAAGCTTTGGATTACATATATAAACACGATGAAAACATTCAAAAAAGAGTGTGTGAGTGCATTGACAGCATAACAGAGGAAATTAACCAGATAGGAAATCTTGATCTGAACAGAAATGACAGGCAGATAATCCTTAAGAGCCTGAATGATGTATACACAGTGGATCTGAATAATATTCTGTACTTTGAAACCAACCCGGGTTCAAGGATGCTAAATTGCGTTTTAAAAGACGGGACAACAATTGAGTTTTACGATACTTTGAAAAATGTTATGAGAAAACTGGACAGCAGATTTTGTCATTGTCACCGGTCCTATATAATAAATATACGTTATATTAAAAAACTTGGAGGAATGAAACCGATCTACACCGCTACCATGAGCAACGGAAAAGTTTGTGATGTTTCTAAAACCAAATGGAAGGATCTGGTTGCACGTGTTCGAGCTTGAAAAGTTAATCATGTCTTTCTTTAGCTCACTTATTCATACAATAATTATTGTGTTTTTAAATTTTAAAAATGTGTACAGAAAAAAAACTACAATTTTATTACTGTTTACATCTTTATTTATTTGCACTTTATTCGTTTACACAATAATAAAGGTGCCCAGTTTAATGTTCCCGATTATGTTTGTATCTATTGTAATATTTTGTTTCTGTATATATAAACTTAACATTTTTGAATCGATTGCCTTGGCATTAATTAATGTCTTTACTATTATAGTGCCGGATTCCGCCCTCCTTTGGTTCTTTGTTAATATATTGAAACTTGACATTTTAAGGCTTAACAGCACTCTTTACATATTTATCGCTAATTCAACCATTCTATTTTTGGTTGTTACAATAATTACAATCCGACAGTGTATTTATAGAAAACATAACAGCTATAAAATAAGTATCAAGTTCTTTTTTCTGATTTGCGTTGTGTTTATTATCATTGTTAGTACTTTGAATTTGACTTTTAATAACAGAATGATTCAAACAAACCCCACAGCTGTAATAATGTTTAATCTGGTTGCATTTGCAATTTACTTTACTATTTGTATATTTTTAGTCCTGATCTATACATCATCAAGCAAACAGCAAATTCTGCTGGATCAGCAAACCAAGGAATATAAAATGCTCATTGAATACACCGGTACAATTGAAAAGCTCTATAATGACATTCGCAAACGAAAACATGATTTTATGAATGTGTTGTTTTCAATTAAAGGCTATATAGACAAAGGGCAATTTGAAGAGCTTAAAAATTATTATTACAGTTCCGTTTTAAAGGAATATGAAGAAAAACAGCCAAATATGTTTAATTTCTCTCTTAATCTGATTAAAAACCCCGGCCTGAAAGGAATTTTGTCATACAAGCTGAACCGGGCCATGAATAATGGAATTAAGGTATATCTAAACATTTTTTCAGAGATAACAATTTCGGGTATGGATAACCTGGATCTTTGCAAGGTCGTCGGAATTTTAATTGATAATGCAATTGAAGCTTCCATGGAATCAGAGAAGAAAGAAATTCATCTGGGAATGGAAAAAGATGAGGAAGCTGTTTCCATCGTTATTGGAAATACATATCTTTATGAACCCAACTTAGATCTGATTCACAGGCGCGGTTACTCCACAAAAGGAAAGAACAGAGGGCTTGGACTTTTCAATGTTAAGGAAACATTATCCCATTATCCCTCTGTTCAGTTAAAAACGACTATAAACAATAATACATTTTTTCAGGAACTAATAATACCCGATCCGCAATTCCTGACTATTTCTTCTTCTGAATCAAACATTTAGGCATTTTTGGCTCATTAAAAAACCAGTAAATTGTGTGTTTTACATTGTAGGTCGCTGTTTTTTTGCCGGCTTCTGAGATGATTTCCGCAAGTTTACGATTCATAGTACTCATAGTTTCGGTACCTCCTCCTAAAAATATAATATATCATTGGTGTTGTCATAACACTCTCAATGATCACGCCCCATGTAATGACATTGCCTACAATATTTTCCTCTGGCAATATCATTGCAATAACAAAAATTATACCTGCGGTCACAATAGCTGATGTTTTCAAATCCCTCCTGTTTTTCTCACATACAAGAGGCCTTTCTTCCGTATCTGCAGGCGCGTATAAATAAAGCAAAAGAAACGAAACTGCAAAAACTCCTGTTTTAACCAAGCGAGGCAACGGTATGTAAATACCCGCATAAGCTATGGATAAAAATAAGGTGGATGAAAACAGCATACAAGTCCAACCATTTCTCAGATGCATTCCTGCCGCAAACGTCCGGAGTAATCCGAATGAAGCGATGGCAAGAGCAAGCGGCAATAATATTTTCAGATAGTAACCTATAATAAAAATCACTATAGTTTTAAAAAATGTTGTGACAATTCCTTCGATGCCATACCCAATTATTTCAAGCTCTTCCTTATCCTTTTCAGGAAAATTTGCTGAAACAAAATTGGTTATTGCCGCACTCTAGCGTTTTGTCATAACTATCACCGCCTGGGTTACAACAGGTTTTGAACAATACGCACCACAAGCATGGGGGGTATGGTGCGTATTGTCATGATTGCGTATTAATTGTAACTGGTTACAATGGTAATTTCAATGGGTTTTGCATGAATTGCCGTTAATTTGACATAAACAGTCACAATAACT
>JAAYGP010000100.1 GCA_012727625.1 Clostridiaceae bacterium | reverse complement strand
CCATACTGCGTGATGTGAAAGCTATTATTCCTAATGGTGACACGGAAATAAAATCGGGTGATATTGTTTATGTCGTGGGAACACCGGGAAATGTGTCTGAGTTCCTTGGCAGGATAGGCATAATCAACCATGAAGTTAAAAATGTGATGATAGTCGGTGGAGGAAGAATTGCTTATTATCTTGCAAACATACTGGAAGAGACCGGTATGCGTGTTAAAATAATAGAAAATGACTATTCCCGCTGCATAGCACTTACAGAGCTTCTTCCCAATACTCTTATCATTAATGGTGATGGCTCGGATGAAGCTGTTCTTGCGTCGGAAAATCTCTCCGGTATGGAAGCCTTTGTTTCCTTGACAGGCCGCGATGAGGAAAATTTTATGTCGGCTCTGCTTGCAAAACAGGCCGGGGTTTCCAAGGTTGTTGCCAAAATAAACAGAACAAATTACCTTAACCTGATAAAAAGCATGGGCATAGATGGGATCATAAACCCTAACCAGATAACCACAAACCTTATATTAAGGTATGTCCGGGGATTGAAAAATGCTTTGGGAAATACCATTGAAACACTATACAAAATTATTGGGGGTCAGGTGGAAGCTATTGAATTTACCGCTACAAAATCAACGCATTTTCTTGATAGGCCTTTACGGGATCTTAGGCTTGTGAATGATGTTTTAGTGGCAGCCATAGTAAGAAAAAACGATATTATTATTCCCCATGGTAATGATGTTGTAAAATTGGGCGACAGCGTTATCCTGATCGCGAAGGACAGGACAATTTCAGATTTGAACGATATTATAAGTGTCTTACGGAAAATAATACAGTGATTTATAATGCAGGACTTTTAAAAGAAAGCTGGATATCCGGAAACATGATTTGGCTTCTTTTAAGCATATTTTTTTATGAATTAATTAAAGGGTTGATAGATTTCGATTATGGTTTTGCATTTTTAAACCCGTAAAATTCCTGCGGATAAAACTAAGGAAATATTATATAACAAATTTAAGGGAGGATTTATATAGTTTCTGGAGGGAAAGTGCATTGAATATCAGAATGATCCTTAAAAGCCTTGGTATCGTCATAATTGTTGAAGCCATTTGTATGATTCCATCCCTTATAGTAAGCATTGTATACGGTGACAATGGCACTTTTGCTTTTGTTTATTCAATTATAATATGCCTGGTTACGGGTTTAGCAATGTACCGGATAAAAGCGGACAATAAAAATTTTTATGCCCGCGACGGTTTTTCTTTTGTTGCCTTAAGCTGGGTTACAGTATCGGTTTTTGGTTCTCTTCCGTATATATTCAGCAGCTCCATTACTTCATTCATTGATGCGGTGTTTGAGACCGTTTCCGGTTTCACGACCACAGGAGCCACCATTTTAAAGCAAGTTGAAAGGCTTCCGGAGAGTATACTTTTCTGGCGAAGCTTCACCACATGGATGGGCGGTATGGGGGTACTTGTTTTAACCCTTGCAGTTTTGCCCACTGTGGGGGCTGGTTTTTTCCACGTACTTAAAGCTGAAAGTACCGGCCCTAATATAGAAAAACTCGTCCCGAAGTTAGGGCAGACGGCAAAAATCCTATACTCTATTTATATAGTAATAACTGCTATTTTGGTTTCTGCTCTTTTGATAGCAGGTATGCCTTTATATGATGCTTTGGTACACGCATTCGGAACAACAGGCACCGGAGGGTTTTCCAGCAGAAATTCAAGCATCGCTGCATATGGAAATATATATATTGAAGTTATTATAACAGTGTTTATGTTTTTATCAGGTGTTAATTTCAGCCTTTACTATCAATTACTTAAAGGAAATTTTAAAGGTTTTTATAAAAATCAGGAATTTAAATTTTATGTAAGCACTGTTCTTATTGCTATACTGTTAATCACTTTGGATCTTAACGCCCAAGGTTTTTTCTCCCTGGGGGAGAGTATCCGGTATTCATCCTTTCAGGTTAGTTCAATTATTACAACAACCGGTTTTTCAACAACCGATTTCAACCTCTGGCCCACTTTCAGCAAAATTATACTTATATTGCTTATGTTTATCGGAGGCAGTGCCGGATCCACCAGCGGTGGCATAAAATGCATCCGGTTCGTACTCCTTTTTAAAATAATAAAAAGGGATATTTTGAATATCATTCACCCAAAAGCCGTACATACGATAAAAATCGACGGTAAAACAGTAAATGAGGACACTTTGGCCCATACAATGTCGTTTTTCTTCATCTATTTTGCTGTGTTCGCGTTATCTTCACTATTTATTTCGTTAGACGGTAATGATCTCGTTACCAGTGCCACATCTGTGGTTGCAACTCTTTCAAATATAGGTCCGGGATTCGGAAACGTTGGTCCAATGGGTAATTTTTCATCTTTTTCCTGGTTCAGCAAAACTCTGCTTTCCTTTTGTATGATCGCAGGAAGACTTGAGATCCTTCCAATGCTAATTCTTTTTTCTTCCTATTCATTTAAAAAGGCCGGCATATAAGATTTTACCACTAAGATTTTACCGCTGGATTATCAGGCTATTCCGCCGGATAAGCCTTTATTAAAAGACAAAGCCAGGTCTTGCGGTTAAAACTCAATTCCGGATCTCGCATATGTTCCGGCTTCCATGGGATGCTTCACCATTTTCATCTCTGACACATAGTCTGAAACTGAAACTAATTCATTTGGGGCTTCCCTTCCCGTCATAACCAGTTCAAGCTGCTCCGGCTTATTTTTTATGAAACGCAAAATATCATCTAAACTAATGAACCCAAGAGACACCGAAGCCATTATTTCATCAAGAATTAATAAATCCCAAAGTCCTGAGGTTGCTTCTTTTTCAGCCCGGTAAAACAAACCTCTGACCTCACATCTCAGTTCATTAATCTCATCTTCCGTCATATCACAGGTAAACTTTTTAAATTCCTTATGCCTTAATACCAAAAAATTGTCACCGAAATTTTTTAAGGCCAATAATTCACCAGTGAACATGCCCTTTAAAAACTGCAGCATCAAAACTTTCATGCCATGCCCGACAGCGCGGACTCCAAGGCCTATTGCAGCCGTTGTTTTACCCTTACCGTCTCCTGTGTAAATATGGACAAGGCCTCTCTTTTTATCTTTCATTTTTAATCCTCCGTTTGCGAACAGGATTTATTCTTTAAGTAATTCTATAGTAAATTATTTTGCGTTAAACATCAATCGGCACTTGCCTTTGCTTAAACTTACCAGTTCTTGCAAAAGAGGATCTTGTTTTTGCTATTGCACAATATCTTACCTGTAAGTTACCGCATCAGGGTGTGAACAGTAACGAACAGACAGCTGTTAATGCCTAATCATTTCAACCTTGTTTGCTGTGTACACTCTTGTGTGGTAAAATTGATGTATCGATTATCATATGCAGCAAAAGGTGGGATGTTATCATGGAAAGAACTTTTGTTCAAATCAAGCCTGAGGAAATTAAAGACAATCCGTTCAAGGCGATAGGCTCAGACTGGATGCTTATTACCGCCGGAAGCATCAACTCCTATAACACAATGACAGCCAGCTGGGGAGGCATGGGCGTATTCTGGAACAAAAACATTGCATTTTGTGTGATTCGGGAAAGCAGATATACCCGCAAGTTTATCGACAATTCAGATATCTTTACTCTTTCGTTTTTTGATGAGAATTACAGGGACGCGCTCAGATTCTGCGGAGCTCATTCCGGCAGAGATTGTGATAAAGCTTTGGAGACCGGATTAACCGCCATTGAAAGCAAAAATGGTTCCGTTTTCTTTAAAGAGGCCCGCCTTGTGTTGGAATGCCGCAAGCTTTATTATCATGATATTACTCCGGGTGGTTTTGTGGATAAATCAATCAAAGAAAAAATCTATGGCGATAATGATTATCACCGTTTTTATATAGGAGAAATTATTAATTGCTACAAAAAATAAAAAGGCTGACTTCAGGTGGAGTAAACCCTCCATCTGAAGTCTTATGCATATTTACAGCTTATAGACGCAGAGATAATAATTAGTGCAATAAAACAACCAGACCATGTGGTTTTATTGTACGGAATAATCATGCTTAAAACCTGATTAAACAGGCAGCATGGAATTGCTGTTAACCTTTCAGTGATCCTACCATAACACCTTTCATAAAGTATTTTTGTGTAAAAGGGTAGATAGTCATAATTGGTATTACTGAGACAATAATCGTGGCATACTTCAACGACTCTTCAACAACCGGTGTGTCCACACTGACATATTGGTTTTCAAGGGAACTTCCCTGAATTACGATGCTTCGCAATATAACCTGCAGCGGTAATTTTTTCTGATCCTGCAGATACAGGAAAGGCTCCATGAATGAATTCCAGTATCCCACCGCATTAAACAGGCTCATGGTAGCCAGTATGGCCCCTGACGTCGGCAGCACGAGGTAATATAAAACCCCTAAGTCATTCAGGCCGTCAATGAAACCTGATTGCTCAATTTCCTCAGGAAACTCCATAAAAAATGTCCTCATTACAATGACATTCCACGCGCTTATTGCCGACGGCAGTACAACCGCCCAGATCGTATCAAGCAGTTTGAGCTCCTTTACAACCAGGTATTTCGGTATCATACCGCCGCCAAAAAACATGGTTATTACAATCAGAAGATTAAAGAACTTAAAAAACACCAATCTGTTTTTTTTGCTCAGGCCATATGCCCCAAGGGTTGTTACCGTCATTGATATGGCTGTTCCTAATACTACGTAAATTATTGTATTCTCGTAGGCTCTAAAAATTCTCCTATCCCTGAAAACAAACTTATAAGCTTCAAAATTTAACCCTTTCGGCCATAAAATGATTTCATTGCGCATTACACTTAATTTATCGGAAAGGGATGCTGACACCATAAAAATAAACGGATATAAGGTGATTAATACCATGAAAGTAAGAAACACTACTTTTAATACGGTCCATATGGATATTTTTTTCTTTTCCAATTCATTCCCTCCTGTCACCATAAGCTGGTTTCGTTTACGCGTCTGGATATATAGTTGGCGGAAACGAGGAAACAAAGATTTATAACAGAGTTAAAAAGACCAATCGCCGTCGCGTAGCTCATGTTTCCCGCTCTCATTCCCTGCCGGTAAACAAAGGTTTGTATTACATCGGAGGTCTCATATGTCGCCGTACCCTGTAGCAGAAATGCTTTTTCGAAACCAACAGACATTAAATTACCCGTTCTTAATATCAATAATGTAATAATTGTCGGGGCAATACAAGGAATGCTTATATGAATAATCCTTTGAAGCTTGTTGGCTCCATCAATCATCGCCGAAGCATAAAGAGTAGGATCAATATTGGATAAGGCAGCCAAATATATTATCGAGCCCCACCCTACACCCTGCCATATTCCTGAAGCTATGTATATTGGTCTGAACCATCCCGGATTAATCATGAAATTAATTTTTTTATACCCCAATGCCTCCACGAGCTTATTAACTATTCCCGTTGATGGCGATAAAAACATTGTAATCATACTTACAACTACAACAGTTGAAATAAAGTGGGGCATATATGTCACTGTCTGAACGAGTTTTTTGCCGCGTTCATTTTTTACTTCGTTAAGAATAAGCGCAAATATGATAGGGGCAGGAAATCCCCATATAAGAGAATAAAAAGACAACAGAAAAGTATTTCTTATTAACCTCCAGGCATGCTGGTAGGCGAAAAAGGTTTGAAAATGTTTGAATCCAACCCATGGGCTGTCAAAAAAGCCTTTGAAAGGCGAATACTGCTTAAATGCTATTATTATCCCATACATAGGCAAGTAATTGAACAATATAAAAAAAGTCAACATTGGTAAAATCATAATAAGAAGATATTTGCTGTCGTTTAGCCTTTTCAGGAATCTTCCCATACCTGTTTTTGGCAATATATTTGTATTACTCATAGTCTCAACACTCCAGTTACTGAAAAAAATAAACCGCGAAAATATATTAAAACCTTTATATCAAGTCCGATATTATTTCCGGTTCCGCTAATTCCAACAAAATTCACACAAAAGCTTTCTCAGGCGTTCATTTTTCTAAACAAGCGATTTTATGCGAAGCGAGAGCATAAGTTTTTTCCGAAATACCGGCTGTTATGGCCACACGTAGTTGGGAGTGATATATGTGTGTTCCGGGGTGTACTGGAAAGCCATAACCCCGGAACCACCATTTTTTTTATTTTTTTCAAACATCCAAGGCGCAATTATTCACCCAATTGTCTCCTGAACGCTTTAGAAATTGTATCAAGGAAAGTATCAAGCCCAAGGCTCTTAATCTCTTCAACATACTGATCAAATTCATCCAGGGGTCTGTCACCTATGATAAATTTTGATATTTCAGATCTGTAATGCTCCCTGATTGAAACCCCTATTGTCAAATCAATATCCTTTTCCTCCTGAGTTAATGCCACTCTTGGAATCATCTTATCCTGGCAGGACAAAGCCATAGTATCCGCCTCTCTTAATTCAGGGCTGAAAGTCGCGGCGTGTGCGTCGTAGTTGAACAGTGTATAAAGACCATTGGTTGACAAACCGTATTGTTTTCTTATTGTATCGGCTGTCATATTTTCACCAATCCATTCACGGCCATTTGGCCCTATTCTGTATGTAACTCCTTCTTCACCCCAGGACAACAAATCTACTGCTTCATCCGAATACATCCAGTCTACAAACTTCATTGCAGCTTCCTGGTTATCTGAGTTGCACAGATTAAGAATTGTATTGGATTCGGCTGAAAATCTGAGCTTTTTCTGTCCTTTTGAACCAAAGGGCACCGGCTCCATATAGCGCCAGTTAACTTCCGGGTTTTCCTCTCTCATCGGTACATTATAGAAGTCAACTCTTACAATATAATCCAGTGTCAAAAATGCGCCATTGGAGGACAATATTTGCTGCCACTGCTGGGTTGTGAGAGTAAGGAAGTCAGGAGGGATAAGATCTTCATCAAACAGTTTTTTGTAAAACGCCACCATTTCCTTAAAACTGTCTTCAATGGGACCATATTTCCATACTTTTTCATCCCAGTCATAATACTGCTCGTTGCATGTACCCCAGGCGGCAGACGCCATCTTGAAATGGACAAGATTTTCCCTGAAAGTTAAAGGATAGCTTTCCGGATATATTTCCTTCAGTTTTTTCAAAGCATTATAAAACTCTTCCTGGGTTTTGGGAGCAGGAATACTATGTTTTTCAAATATATCTCTACGGTATAGCCATCCTCTTAAGTTGGTGTTTCCTATACCATAGATGGGGAATCCGTATAAAGCCCCGTCCGGGGACATTGAGCTCATAACATGGGCGGCTTCCCTTTCATAGAACTTCTTGAAGTTCGGCAGTTTGTCCAGATGTTCCAAAATATTGACAAAGGCGCCATCCGGACCGTACAGATTGCCCTGATCTGAATTGAAATCAAAAATTATATCGGGCAGTTCACCTGAAGCCATTGTTATATTGTATTTATCTATAAAACCTGTTGAATCCACAGCATCCATTTTAATAACAGCGTTTGTGTGCCTCTTTATCATGTCAAGAACATACCAGTCCTCCTGGAAAGGCCAGCTTGCATGATACGGTGCCATAATTTCAATAACGGTTGGTTCGCTGAACAACAAAGGTGTTTCCTCTTCCTCACCGGCGGTTGTACCTTGCACTGCGGTTGTTTCACCAGCCTGGATCGAGGTGGAGGCCGGGTCTGATAGCGGGGTACACGCCGCAAGTGATGCGCCTAAAACTAAAACCAATAATAGTGCCAGAACTTTTTTCATAAACAACAGTTTCCTCCCTTCAATGAATAAAACAAAATTTAAAAGTTTCTCTGCAGAGTATATTCAAGAGTATAAAAGAGGAGAACAGCAGCGACAATAGTCATTACATGCGATAATAGTCAATTAATCCGGATCGTTTAAACTTTGATATCTAAGATTAATCTGTATATTTTGGTGTTTTGAAGTAATTATAGCAGACATTTTTTTTGATTGTGGTCAATATTAATTCTTTTGGTAATATTCGAATTATTACCTTGTAAAGCATACCGGAAAATTCCGCACATTACATTAATCAGACTTGATTTCAGCTGCCTGAAAAGCTTTCAATTTTTATTTTATGCGCGCAATTTCCTGTATTCATTAGGCGCATGACCCGCATATTTTTTGAACAGTCTGTTGAATGTTCTCATATTTGGAATACCAACCTTTACGGCAATATCCTTTACTTTGGCGTTTGTTTCCTTCAAAAGCCTGGTCGCTTTCTTAATACGGTATGAATTCAGATAATCTATGCAGTTTATTCCGGTTTTCTCCTTGAAATATGAAGAAAGATACGTCTTTGATATATTTAACTTATCCGACAGCAAATCAAGAAATATGTCCTCTGAATAATTCTTTTTGATATAGTTCTTAACATAATCGACTATATAATCGCTTTCCTTTTTATAAACATTAATATGGTTCAGGCAGACAGATATGAAATTCATTGTTTTTTCCTTATACTCTTCAATTGTTGCACAATGGTTCAGGGATGAATAGGTGTCCTCCAGTTTTATATTGCTGGGTATGCACTGGTAAAGTTCCATCAGAACAGTGCTTACATTGCTTATTATTTTACTGCATAAAAGCTTGATATAAAAATTATTGACTTCCTTTTTATAGTTAAAATCAAGAATTTCATTGATAAGCCTTAATGATTCCTGCATTTGCCCACTTTGCACGGAGTTTATAAACTGCTCCTGCTGCTCTTTTGTAAAATAGAAAACATTGCGGCCGCTGATTATTACTTCCCCGGTTAGCAACTGGGTTTCAGGAATTAATTTTCTGTAGTCAGTAATTTTCAGAACTCTGTTATATGCATTTTTCAGTTCGGACATATCCCGGTATTTTTCTGAACATGCTATTGTAAAGAATACATACTCCTCTTCCGATTTTAACATATTTACAATTTTTTCCATATAGACAAATAATTCATCAACACTCTTTTCTGTATTTATTACCGACACAATTTGATCACGGTCCACCTGGAAAGTTACTGCTTTGCTAAAGTAATCGTTAACATAAATTTCAATCAATTCCCTCAGAAAATATGTACCTTTGCTTTCAGATTGAAAGATATACTTATAAAAGTTCTCTTTAAAGTGTATCTTAAAATAGACTACAATATAATCGCTGAATTTGCTGAGCTCCTCCATTTCATTGGTGCTTTCCATGAAAATGTCGAACATTTTAACTTTCAGGGAAAATGATTTCAACAGAGAATCCTTTTTATTTATGTCCTTTTCATATGTGTCCGCTTTTTCAATTATGCTTTTAATATTACTGGCAATACTTTTAAAATCACTCGGTATTTCTTTTTCATGTTCCTTTTCGTGCTGTCTGATTAATTGAACAATCTGCTTAACAGGATTATTCAGCCGTTTAACCATGTATAAAGCCAAAAAGGCGCTTATAACAATTGAGATTAAAATAATTATCTGGATGGATATGGATGCCTTTTTAAGTTGTTGTTTTACGGGAGTATTTGAATAAAACTTATAATATACCAGTTTGTTGTTTGTATCCTCCCGGATGAAAAGATACCCATCCTCCAGTTTTCTATAAATCTTTCCATCCTCAGGCAATATATCCTTTACTTCACGATCCGGTGCCTGGGGATGAATCAGAAGCCCGGCATCTGTATATATATACAAATCATCTGTAAATGCTGTTCTTGTGGACTTCAGCAATTCGTTTACATCAATCATTGCAACCATGATAAACCTTGAATTTATATTATGCTTAAATGCAATGGGCATCAAATATTTTTTTGAACTCAGGGCATATTTTGAAATGTCCGAAAAATTATCGGAAGGGTATATCCTGAATGTGAATTAATCTTCCATTTCTTTAAGCCAGAATTCTTTTGTATATGTACTGTTACTGTAAAATACATTAAAAAGCATTTCATTTGGCATTACAAGTTTATCGGTTGCTTTTATCATTATAAACAACTCATCAATGTATTTTTCGTTAACTTTGTATGTATTTAACTTACTCTCCATTAATTTGTATGTGTAAGTGGAGACATACGCGCTACTAATGTTTGGATAATATTCAAGAAAAAAATTTATAAATATACCGCTTTTGATTTTATTTATGGTCATCTCCAGCTCATTCACAAGGTTTTGCATGCGGGCATCAACATTTGCTGTAATTTCAGATTCCATGTTTTTTGTATAAATAATATTTGTTATTACATGGAAGGAGGATATAAAAAGAATTATAAT